>JAPLCH010000247.1:8551-13015 GCA_026392325.1 Solirubrobacterales bacterium
AGGTTCGTAAGGCGCTGCGGAAGACGAGTGTCGGTGCCTTGACGCGCTTCGCCGAACCGGATGGCGATTCGTTTCGGATCAGGGAGGAGCCACCGCTGATCACCAGGTTTGATGACTCTCAGTTTCCAAATGCCGAGGCAATCGTGCAGCAAGGGTTGCGCGACTATGGTCAAACGCTCAGCGGCGACCGACAGATCCTGCTTGACCGCTACCGCTTTGTCGACTTTGCCCGCAAGGTCGTCGGAGTGGGCTCGGTTGGAACAGAGGCGTTCATGGTCCTGCTTATGGGAGATCGAAGCGACGATCCGCTCTTTCTTCAGATCAAGGAAGCCCAGGAGTCCGTTCTTGCTCCTTATGCCGGCGCAACCGCTTACACGCATGAAGGCGAGCGCGTGGTCCAGGGGCAGCGGCTGATGCAAGCTGCAAGCGATTCCTTTCTGGGCTGGTTCACTGGCACTGGCCCCAAGCGCAGAGACTTTTATGTCCGGCAGTTGCGGGACATGAAGGGTTCAGCCGAGGTTGAAACGATGCACGAGCCGAGACTGAAGGCTTACGCTGAACTCTGCGGGGCAACTCTTGCCCGAGCCCACGCGAGGGCCGGGGACGCTGGAGTGATCAGCGGATATGTCGGCGACGGAGATGTACTTGGTGATGCGATCGTCCAGTTCGCATCTGCCTACGCTGACCAGAATGACGAGGACCACGCGGCGCTTCTCAAAGCGGTTGAGAGCGGGCGCGTGAGCGCTGAGCTTGGCGTCTGACCCGAAGCCCGCTTAGCGGCGCTTCTTCTTAGCTGTGAATGCGGCCGCAAGGTCGGCCTCGTCCCAACCGACCGGAACCGTTCCGTCTTGCGCGTAGCGAAACACGACTACTCGGAAGACTGCCTGCAGTGAGCTGGAGACCAAAGCAGTCAGTGCAAAGAGGAGCGCGGCGACAGCGAGAAGGGCGACGCCAGCGGGTTGGTTCGTATTGAACAATGCGAACCCGCCAACCAGGGCGGCGATCATCAGGATGATCAGTGGAAGGAACACAAACCCAATGGCTGCGGAGCCGACCACACCCTCACCCCAGCGCTCTTTGATGACTCCCACGGAGCGTTTGATCGCCGGCTTGGGTCCCAGCCCTTCAAGAGCAAGTACGGGAACGATGAAGAATGTTGCGACTGCCCAAGCGACCCCACCAACGAAGCTGAGGATGCCGCCGATGATCGCTCCTGCGCCACCCTGGTCGCGCGCCACGGACTGGATTGCATTGAGGACCAGACCAACCGTAAGTTGCACAAGGGACCAAGCTGCAATCACACCAGCGCGGGACTTGGCAACGGCCAGCCCCTGAGCAACCGTGGTGTTCTCTCCCTCGAGCGCCTTTGAGGCACAGGCTGCCAAGGCAACCGCGAAGAAGATGGCGGTGAAGGTAAGACCGTACGCGGCGATGATCCCGAATACAACGAGCGCCCATGTTGCTTTGTCATCCGCGGCGAGAATGGCGATTCCGGGCGCGAAGAGCACGAGGCCCACCAGAAGACCGGCTGGGATGGAAAGGAGTGGAAACGCCATCAACGACTTGTCAGATTTGAGCACTCCCCAACTTGCCTTCGCCAGGTTGATTCCTCTTCTGATCCTTCCGGGTGGTTTAGTCACGCTCATACGTCGCAGGATACTGACAACAGGGGTCAGCGCGGAGGATCCTACTTAGCCCCACACCTGCCCCCGCGAAGCCGATAAACAGAGATGACAGGGCCGGGCCTCATGTACTCGGAGGGTCGGTAATCGAATGAATCATCGAAGCTGAATGGCACAGCGGTCGCATCCGCGGCCCAAGGTTTGACGCGGAACATGAGGTGGCCCTGCGAGAACAATCGCTGGTAGAAACGAATGGCATTTGGGGCCGCCGCCGGGTTGCGTTCAACTCGCCCACGCTGAGTTGACGATGTAACCAGCCAGCACCAACCCTGGCGCGAATAACGTTGGACAAGCTTGGGGTTGAGGACTCTTGGGTACTGATCCGGAGAGTTGATACCCCAGTCGGGCATTGTCCAAACCTGCCAGCGACGCTTGCGCAGCCTTCCTTGGGTTGACAGGCTCAGGTCCCTGAGCCATGCGTCGGGAACGACGCCGGGCTCAACGACCACCCTCGCCCCCTTCGGAATGTTGGACTTCATCCACTGCCGGGCAAGTGTGCGCGTGTCAGTCCGCGAGAGCACCTGGTCCAGGTGGATGCTCGCCAAAGCTCCCTGAGCGGTGACGGCGAAGACCAATGCGAGTGCAGCAGGTATGAGAACTCTTGGCTGGCGCTCTTTGACGAATGTGAGCAACTCACTCGCCGAGTAGCCAGCAAGCAGACATACGAATGGAACCGCTGGCATTCCCCAACGCCCAAACCACCTTGTGTGCAGCCCCACGAAGACCAGATACGCGGCCGGCGCAAGAAGGAGGACTCTTGCCTTCGCAAAATCCTTAGTTACCAGCCTGATGGCCCCGGCCAGAGCAAGCAGGGCTGGGACCCAACCCAGCCCCCAGGTCATGACACCGAGGTAGTAGAGCACCCCACCAGAACCTGTCTGTCCAAGCTTCCCAGGTCCGGAGGTTGCCTCTGACTGATGCCCCAGGTCCGCTCTGAAGTGAGTCCAATCAAGGATTGCGTATGGGTTGGTCACGAGGAAAGTGATCAGTCCGAGGCCGGCAACAGAGAGCATTATCTTCGTGCGATCGCCCCGTCTTGGCCAGGCCGCAAAGAGGATCGCGATCGCAACCATCCCGCCCGTGTATTTGATCGAGCAGGCCAACCCCAAGCCGATTCCCGCAGCCGCCCAGTAACGCCGCCCACCACCCTTCAGAATGCCCGCGGCTCCGTACAGCGCCAAACAAAGCGGAACGAGGAGCGGAGAGTCGTTCACGGCAATGTGTCCGTAGAAGACTGGCAGGAAACCTACGGACAGAATCGCCGTTGCGAACAGGCCGACGCGGCGGTCAAATAGCTTTGCTCCAGCCGCGTAGAGCAGCCCTGCTGCTGCGGTTCCGAGCAGCGCACTTATCGTCCGGGCAAGGATCCAAACCGGCTCCGGGTTTCGAGCGTAGACCTCCGTGAACCCACGCCCGCCACCTGAAAGGACTTTGAACCCGGCCGCAAGGATGTAGGTGAATCCGGGCGGGTTGACAAACCATTGGGGGTTCAGGCTGCCGTTCACCATCCGGATGGCGCGTGTTACGTAGTAGTTGCTCTCATCCAGGTTGTATGCGTACGGCAGGCCGTGTTTGATGCCCACGATTCGCAGGAGGAATGCGGCCAACAGAATCAGCACGAGTGAAACGAAGTAGACACGCGGCATCGGCTCACGCGGTGCAGCGATGATCTCTTCAGCGGGGGGAGTTGAGGAGGCTGACATCTTCTGCCCAGATGGTAGAGCCGATCTTGGCGAGGCACCCTCACTATGGGTCAAGTTGATCCAAGCTCCGATCGATTCAGTCGACGATCTCCGCCCGGCGGGCACATTTCATTCTGCAGATCTGTCCGATCACATGACCATCTAATTGCGGAAATCGGATCAGCTTTGTATGCTTTAGAGACGCTGGGTGCTGATTCACCCGGCATCCACTCCCATAAACAAACTCTCCAGGAGAAGCCACATGCCCACAATTGGCGACACAGCACCAGATTTCACAGCTGCAACAACTGAAGGAACCATCAACTTCCACGACTGGATCGGCGACTCATGGGCCGTCCTCTTCTCACACCCGCGTGACTTCACGCCCGTCTGCACCACCGAGCTTGGCTACATGGCCTCAATCGAACCTGAGTTCTCAAAGCGCAACGTGAAGATCATCGGCCTCTCAGTTGACCCCGTTGACAACCACGAGAAGTGGGCAGTTGACATCAAGGAGACTCAGGGCACCGCTCCGAACTATCCAATGATCGCCGACACCGACTTCAACGTCGCAAAGCTCTACGGCATGCTCCCCGGCGACGTTTCAGGAGACCCAACTGAGCGGACCCCAGCCGACAACCAGACGCTTCGTAACGTCTTCGTAATCGGACCGGACAAGAAGATCAAGCTTGTATTGATCTACCCAATGACGACCGGTCGCAACTTCGACGAGGTCCTGCGCGTGATCGACTCGCTTCAGCTGACCGCCAAGCACGCGGTTGCAACCCCAGCCCAGTGGCAGCCAGGCGGCGATGTGATCATCGCCGGCTCCGTAAGCAACGAGCAGGCCAAGGAAAAGTACCCGGAGGGCTGGGAAGAACCACGCCCGTACATCCGGATTGTCGCTGACCCAACGACGGTCTAGTTCAGCTCAAGCCGTAAAGGAGGCCGGTGGCGATCAGCTGCCGGCCTTTTTGCTGCCCCTCACCAAGCTCCCCCGCCACCGCCCCCACCACCAAAGCCCCCGCCGCCAAAACCACCGGATCCCCCAGAACCACCATGACTCGGGGGGGAGAAGGCAAGGAGGGGAACAAAGGCAT
>JAPLCH010000079.1 GCA_026392325.1 Solirubrobacterales bacterium
CGCCGCAGCCAAGGTCCAGAACGCTGGACCCGTCTGGAACAAGGCCGGCAACAAGCTCAAGGTCGGGACGCAGGCTCATGACTGCCTCTCCCTCCAGAGGTTGTCGAAGAATGCCGCGACAGTCCGGTGGTAGTCGGGAATCTCCAGGAGGAAAGAGTCGTGTCCCCAAGGTGATTCGATTTCCCGAAACGAGACGGGAATGCCAGCGCGAGCGAGCTGCCGCTGAATGTCGCGCGAGTGGTTTGAGTCAAAGCGCCAGTCGCTGTCAAACGAGACGAGCAGGAACTTGGTTTTGAGGTCCTTCAAGTGCTCAAAAACCTCTGGCTCGGAGAAGGGGTCAAAGCGATCCATCATCCGCGAGAAGTAGAGGTATGTGTTCGCGTCAAACCGATCTAGAAATGTCGATCCTTGATGGCGCAGATAGCTCTCAACCTCAAAGTCCACATCGAAGTCGCTCTCTGGCTCATCCGGGTTGGCGCCAGGGGCGGCCGGGTCCTGCCGGCGGCGACCGAATTTTTGGCGCATCGCTTCTTCTGAGAGGTAGGTGATGTGTGCGGTCATCCTGGCCAGAGCAAGACCAAGCGCTGGGCCCTTCTCCTCACCGTAGAAGTCCCCCCCATTGAAATCCGGGTCACGCATGATCGCTTCGCGGGCAACCGCGCTGAAGGCAATGTTCTGGGCGGTCAGGCGGGCCGTTGAGCAAACGAGCGCTGCACCCTGAACTTCGCTTGGGAAGTCAAGTGCCCATTGCAGGGCCTGCATGCCACCCAGGGAGCCTCCGAGCACGGCAAGCGGCCGCTCGACGCCAAGATGGGAGAGCAGCTTCCTGTGAACTGTGACGAGGTCACGGACCGTGATCGCCGGGAAGCGCAGACCGTAGGCCTTGCCAGTCCGGGGATCGATTGAGGACGGGCCAGTGGTTCCCTGGCAGCCGCCCAGAAGGTTCGGACAAACAACGAAGAATCGATCTGTGTCCACTGGCCTGCCCGGGCCGACGATGTTGTCCCACCATCCGCGTCGGTCAGGGTCACCGTGATGGCCGGCCGCATTCGCGTCGCCCGTAAGGGCGTGGCAGATGACAACAACATTGTCCCGCTCCGCAGACAACGTCCCGTAGGTCTCATACGCGACCTCAACGGGAGAAAGCTCGCGCCCTGAAGAGAGAACGAGCGGACTGGCCTCATCAAAGAGGACAGCCCGCTGCGTCTCAACGAGGCCTATGGCCCCGCTTTCAGTAGTCAACCGACTGGTTAGGAGCCCGCCTTGGCGAGCGCCTGGTCGAGGTCGGCAACGAGATCATCAATGTGCTCAAGTCCAACAGAGAGGCGCACGGTATCGGGAGTAACACCCGCTGCCGCAAGCTCTTCCTCATTGAGCTGTGAATGCGTTGTTGAAGCATTGTGAATGGCAAGTGACTTTGCGTCACCGATGTTGGCGAGGTGGCTGAAGAGCTCGAGTGACTCGATGAACTTCTTGCCTGCCTCCATGCCGCCCTTGACGCCGAATGTCACGAGCGCGCCGTAGCCGTTCTGCAGGGTCTTGTCAGCAACTGCCTTGTATGGCGAGCTGTCAAGCCCTGGGTATGAAACCCACTCGACCTTGTCGCTTGCCTCAAGGTGCTTCGCGATTGCCATTGCGTTGCTTGCGTGGCGCTCCATCCGCAGCGGCAGGGTTTCAATGCCCTGAAGCAGCAGGAATGAGTTGAACGGCGAAGGCGCTGCGCCTGTGTTGCGAAGCAGCACGGTGCGGACGCGTCCAATGTAAGCCGCTGGTCCAAGTGCGTCCGACCAGACAACGCCGTGGTAGGACGGATCAGGCTCTGTGAGGCCCGGGTAACGGTCCTTGTGGGCTACCCAGTCAAAGTTGCCTGAGTCGACGACGATGCCACCGATTGAGGTTCCGTGTCCGCCCATGAACTTCGTGAGGGAGTGAACTGCGATGTCTGCTCCCTGAGCAAGAACCTGGCACTGGATCGGAGTCGCGACAGTGTTGTCAACGATCAGCGGAAGGCCGGCGTCGTGAGCTGCGTCTGCCCAAGCGCGGATGTCCATGACGTTGAGTCGCGGGTTACCGATGGTTTCACCAAAGACAAGGCGCGTGTTCTCGTCCACAAGGTCAGCAATCGACTCCGGGTTGTCGGCGTCTGCGAAGCGAACCTCGATTCCGTACTGGGGAAGCGTGTGAGCGAAGAGGTTGTAGGTGCCTCCGTAGAGCTGGGAGACGGAGATGATGTTGTCCCCGGACTTGCAGACGTTCAGCACGGAGTATGTGACTGCTGCCTGACCTGAGGCTACGGCTACGGCACCGATGCCACCTTCAAGCTGGGCAACCCGGTTCTCAAGGACATCAGTGGTCGGATTCATGATCCGGGTGTAGATGTTCCCTGGCTCGGCAAGGGCGAACAGGTTTGCCGCGTGCTGGGTGTCGTTGAAGGTGTAGGAAGTTGTCTGGTAGATCGGAACTGCACGTGAGTTCGTGGTCGGATCCGGCTCCTGGCCTCCGTGGAGGGCAATTGTTTCTGGCTTCGGGGCGCTCATGTCGTTCTTGTTCCTCTTCTGTGGTGAGTTGCTTAAAAGTGTAGGTGAATCTTAAAATAGCTAAAAACGAGTCTCCTTTGTGGTCAAGTCGAAGTTTTGACCATTTACTGAACGAAGCCGAAGCGATCTACGGCACACTTACAGCATGCAATCGTTCCGCCAGATCAAGCTCTCAGGACTTGCCGCCCTGACCGTCTGCGGCCTACTCGCAATCCCAGCCTCCGCAGCGGGCTCCACAGCATCGTTCTCAACGGCGCTCCACGGACCGCACGCGGCGAGGATCAACACGACTGTCCCCGCCTTCAAGACACCGGGAGGCAAACGCATCGCCACCCTCCAGCCGGACACGCCACTGACCGGCGGACCAAGTGTCTTTCCAATCGCACGCACAAAGACTTTTGACGCCACGGACTGGCTCGGCGTCCTCCTCACCGGGAGACCCAACGGACGGCTCGCGTGGATCCCCGCGTCCTCCGCCACGGTGATCCGGCTTCACTGGCGAATCCGAGTTGACCTGAGCAACCGTGCCCTCGCCGTCTTCCGCGACGGAAAGCTGGTCCGGAGACTTCGCGTCGTCATCGGGACGAAGGACACGCCAACTCCGACCGGCCACTTCCATGTGGTTGAACGAGTCCGACTTGGAACGTATTGGTCACGGACGGGCTGGGCGCTTGCGCTGTCCGCCTTCTCGAATGTCCTCAAACACTTCGACGGTGGCGATGGCCAAGTGGCAATTCACGCGAGGGGGACTCTCGACGGCGCCCTTGGCAGCGCGTCATCACACGGATGCATCCGACTCCGAAATCAGGACGCTGCCTGGATGGCACACAGAATCACGAACGGGACCCCAGTCGACATCGTCCACTGACCCGGTCGGGTCAAGCGTAAGAAACGAGAGCGGGAGCGACGGGACTCGAACCCGCGACCTCCGGCGTGACAGGCCGGCGCTCTAACCAACTGAGCTACGCCCCCGTTGGGCCGGAAACTACCGCACCCGGACCCCTAGGATGGTTGCGATGGAAACAAGTGCAGAGAAACGACCGCGGCCGGACACCTCAAAACCCACTCCACCAGGGCCCGTTTCGTTCTCACCTATCCGCCGGCTGAAGCGAGAATTCAGCGCGGAACGGCACCGGGAAGTCCCCTATCCAACGGGGCTGATGAACTTCTCAATCCCGCGTACATTGCGGTTCCAGCGAGATCCGCTGGGCAGCCTGCTGGAAGCGTACGAAGAGTTCGGCCCAATTTTCACACTGCGAATCCTGAGCGTCCCGGTCGTGTTCATGCTCGGACCGGAGGCCAACCACTTCGTCTTGGTGAGCGATGCAGACAAGTTCTCTTGGAGAGAGGGATCGATGGGCGACCTGATCCCACTCCTTGGCGACGGACTCCTGACAACCGACGGCAGATACCACCGAAGGGGTCGCAAGATAATGCTCCCCTCATTCCATCGGGACAGGATCGCGATCGCCGGAGATGTGATGCTTGAGGAGATTTCCCAGACAACGGATTCGCTGAAAGTCGGACAGACGCTTGACATTTACGACTGGACACGCCACCTCGCTCTCCGGATTGCAATGCGGGCACTC
>JAPLCH010000220.1 GCA_026392325.1 Solirubrobacterales bacterium
GAAGGCCTGCTCGCCTGCGACGCGGACATCGTGATCCTCGCCCCTGAAGCCCAGGAAGACCTGACCAAGCTTGCTGCGGAAGGGTCAATCGAATGGATCCAGCGCGAGTACGAACCTTCCGACCTTGAAGGCCGCTTCATGGTCATCGCAGCCACAAACGACAGTGAAGTCAACATTGGCGTTTACAACGACGCGGAAAAGCGCGCCATGCTCGCCAATGTCGTTGATGTGCCACCACTTTGCAACTTCATCCTCCCCGCGATCGTCCGCACCGGACCACTTGCCATTGCCATCTCGACCGCCGGCGCATCACCAGCACTTGCCAAGCGGATGAAGCGTGAAATCTCCGAGCTGTTCGGAGAGCAGTACGCAGAGCTCGCCCTGATGCTCAACGAAGCACGGGGCTGGGCAAAGGGAACACTTCCGACTTACCAGGACCGCAAAGCCTTCTTTGAGGAGATCGTCAACGGGGACACCGACCCAGTTGAACTACTCCGCAATGGTGACCGCCAAGCCGTGCTCGACCTCATTGAGCAGGCCAAGGTCAACCACACTCCAGCTGCCGTCTAGCCGCCCGCACCACTCGGTGCCGCCTAGTATCTGAGTTTCCAATGAGTGCAACAGGACCAATCACAGAAGAGCGCCGCGCTGAGGCCCATGAGCACATGGTCCACCACGCTCTGCTCGAACGCGAGCGGATTGAGAAGTCGTCACGAATCCGAGAGTTCGTGCTTGGCGCTCAGGATGGCCTGCTGGTTCCACTTGGCGTTGTCACCGGCATGGCAGCGGCCCACCCGGCCCAGAGCGTGATTCTCGTCGCGGGTCTCGCCGAGGCAGTCGCTGGCTCGATCGCAATGGGAGGCGGCTCATATTTGGCCAGCGAAGCCGAGGAAGCCCTTTACAAGGCGGAAATTGCCGATGAGGCTGAGGAAATCATCACGGATCCTGAGCGCGAAACGGCAGAGCTTGCGCTTGTCCTGGAACAGGAAGGCCTTCCGCGCGATGAGGCAGAAGTGGTTGCCAGGGGCCTTGCCGCAAACCCCAACGTCTTTCTTAGAACCAAAGTCCAGAAAGAGCTTGGCCTCTCACCGGATGCGGGCGGTGCAGCACTTGGTGATGCACTCGTCGTAGGCGTCACGTACCTGATCGCAGCGATCATTCCGCTCTGGCCCTACGCGGTCATGTCAATCAGCCAGGCGTTGCCGGTCAGCATTGGCTGCACACTCGTCGCCCTCTTTGCCCTTGGCGTGCTGAAGGGAACTGTTGCAAGGCAAAAGCGAGGCTGGTCTGGCATTCAAGTCCTGCTGATTGGCGGCCTTTCAGCAGCGATCGGCTACGGCATCGGCCACCTTGTCACCTCGATAGCGTCCTGACATGTCAGGCCTGAGCCACATCGGCGACGACGGACAAGCCCGAATGGTTGATGTCGGCGACAAGGACACAACTGACCGCTCTGCAACTGCAAGGGCGACAGTCACGATGCTCCCGGCCACAGCCGAACTCGTCAACAGCGGCGGTCCAAAGGGTGAAGTTCTTGCCACTGCGCGGATCGCTGGAATTCAGGCTGCCAAGCGCACAGCAGAGCTGATTCCGCTCTGCCACCCACTCGGCCTTGACCATGTGGACATCACTTCAGAATTGGACATAAGCTCCGGAACCCTCCTCCTTGAGGCCACTGCTCGGACCCGCGGCCGAACTGGCGTTGAAATGGAAGCAATGACCGCAGTTTCGGTAGCCGCGCTGACCGTCTACGACATGGTCAAGGCCGCCCAGCGCGATGTCACAATCGGAGCCATTGAGCTTGTTTACAAGTCCGGTGGCAAGTCCGGCACGTGGCGCCGCGATGGCTGACGCTGGCCTGCGCACAGCGCTCGTCCTGACGGTCTCAACCTCAGCCGCGGGAGGAACAGCTTCAGATGAATCCGGCCCACTCCTCCAAGGCCTCCTTCAGGGCACTGGTTTTGCAGAGGTTGAAGTGCAAGTCGTTGCGGATGATCGCGGTGCTGTCGAACGCATGCTGCGTGAGGCGATCGCCTCCGGAACCCAGCTTGTTGTGACAACAGGAGGAACTGGTCTGAGCCGTGACGACGTCACACCCGAGGCGACCGCCGCAGTAATAGAACGTGAAGTTCCTGGCTTCAGTGAGGCCATCCGTGCGGAATCAATCCGCCGCGTTCCAACGGGAGTCCTGACCCGCGGCGTTTCCGGCACCAGCGGTGGAACTCTGATCATCAACCTTCCTGGCAGGCCCAAAGCTGTTGAGGAATCGTACGCCGTAATCGCCCCAGCACTTGCCCATGCGATTGACCAGCTCGGAGGCTTTGGTGGCCGCGACCGTCACTGAGAACGCGCTGCTCCTGGACTCCGTCGGCCGGACTTACGGAGAACGCGAAGCACTCAGTTCACTGACGCTCACTCTGCCGCAAGGCTCGTCCCTTGCAGTCCTTGGAGCAAACGGGGCTGGCAAGACAACGCTGCTCCGCGTCTTGAGCGGCCTGCTCCGCCCGACTTCAGGCAAGGCCTCCGTCCTTGGCCACGAACTGCCCAAGGAGACTTGGGCCATCCGCGGCCGTGTGGGGCTCTTGGGGCACGATCCGATGCTTTACAGGGCACTCACCGTCCGTGAAAATCTGGCCCATCAGTCACGCCTCCTGAAAGTTGATTCCGGGCGGGCTGACGAGCTGATCCACGCCGTTGGCCTTTCTGGACGTGCGGATGAGCCACTCCGAGGGCTCTCCAGAGGAATGATCCAACGGGCAGCAGCAGCTCGCGCATTACTTGCTGACCCAAAGTTGATGCTGCTCGACGAGCCTTACGCAAACCTTGACCCGGGTGGCCGCAGTCTGCTCTCCCCACTGCTTGAAGGCGGCCGGACGGTTGTCGTCAGCGGACACGACCCAAAGGACCTGTTGCAGCGCACCGACATGGCACTCGGACTGAAGGCTGGGAGAACTCTGTTCCTCAAGGCCAGCGCCGATGTGACCGAAGCTGACCTGGACAGGGCTTACGAGCGCTGATGTTCCGAAACTCAATAGACCTGCTCCGCAAGGACCTGTTGCTTGAAGTCCGTGGCCGCGAATCAGTCCCGGCCATGGTTCTCCTTGCACTATCCACATTGGTCGTACTCCACTTTGCTCTCGGCCAGACTTCGCTCGATGGCGAGCTTGCCTCTGGCGCCCTCTGGGTGACCATCCTCTTCAGTGCCACGCTCGGCATAGGCCGGCTGTTCGTTTCTGAAAGCGAGGACGGGGGAATGGACGCAGTACTACTCAGCCCTGTTGACCGAACGGCCATCCTTGTTGCGAAGGTCTGTGCGCTATTCACATTCCTTGTCGCAGTGCAGATTGTCATCGTGCCCGCCTTTGCACTGCTGCTCCTTGGACCGCACCTCGCCCCAGCCCTTCCCAAGCTCGCCGGCATCCTGCTATTGACTGACTTTGCGATCGCCACAGTCGGCTCACTGGTCGGCGCAATTGCCGTGCAATCCCGGATCCGTGACCTGCTGGCACCCCTGCTGGCGCTGCCTCTACTGATCCCTCCCCTGATTGCAGCGACGCACGCGACCGCTGGCATCCTCGCCTCTGGAGGCCCAGCTGGCGTCCCGGGACGGTGGCCGTTGATCATTGCCTTGTACGCTCTTGTCTTCGGGCTGCTTGGGATCGCCCTCTACGACAACGTTCTTGATGACTGAAACACGCAAAGCCCCAGGGCGTGGCCTCAAACGGCTCGCCATTCTCACAGCGCTGACTTTGGGCACCGCGTACGGACTCGTTTTCTTTTGGACTCCCAACGAGGCAGACCAAGGCTTCGTCCAAAAGATCTTTTACCTTCATGTCCCAATGGCAATTGTCACCTTGGGCGGGTTTATCCTCGGGGGCATCTTCGGATTCCTGCAGCTCCGCAGCGGTGACCGCAAGTGGGACCTGCGCTCCTACGTGGCAATTCACCTTTCGCTGATGCTCGCAGTGGGAACACTGATCACCGGCTCAATCTGGGCTCGCGCTTCATGGGGCCACTGGTGGGTTTGGGACGAGCCAGTACTCGTCTCATTCCTGATCGTCTTCCTGCTCTACGCCTGTTACCAACCACTCCGCTTCTCAATTGAGGATCCGGACAAGCAGGCCCGCTACGCCTCAGTCTTTGCAGTGGTGGCCGGCGCCTTCGTTCCACTCAACTTTGCGGCAGTCAGGCTTGCACAGGCCTACACGCACCCCCGTGTCCTTGGCGGCGCCCAGAACTCCATGCCTGGCTCGATGCAGCTCACATTCCTGCTCGCCATCATCGGTATGACTCTTCTCTACATCACGCTTTGGAAGTTTGAAATCACAAGCAAAACAACCCGAATGCAACTTGCGTCAATCAAACGCAGGCTTGACTCGGACGCCACAGGGAGCCCAGCCTGATGCCAGCACTGCCACTTGACACAGCCGGTCGTTACGTAGCCGCCGCATACCTCGTATTCATGCTCATTCTGATCATCTACGTGGCAATCATGGCCTCGCGCCTGACGCGTATCCAAAAGGACATCACGGTGATTGACGAAATGCTCAAGACCCGCGATGAGCATGCTGCCAAGGCTCCACCGCTCCCAACTGAGGCATCCGCCCAGCAATGAGCGAAGTCCTCGCCATTGGTGTTTCGCACAAGACCGCACAGGTTGAAGTGCGTGAACGGCTGTCCCTGAACCAGTGGCAGGTTGAGGGCTTTCTGAATGAGCTCGCAAGTGATGAGGCAATTGATGAGGTCGCTGCGATCTCAACGTGCAACAGGACTGAGCTTTACCTCGTAACCAGAGATCCGGTTGCCGCAGAATCCGCTGCACTTGGACGGCTTGCCACACGCGCCGGAATTCGCCCAACTGAACTTGCCCCAATCATCTACGCGCTGCGCAACTGCGACGGCGCTCGGCACTTGTTCCGTGTCAGCGCGGGCCTTGAGTCAATGGTTGTCGGCGAGTCCGAAGTACTTGGACAGGTTCGGACCGCCTTTGACACGGCACTGGACATCGGAACCACAGGGCCGCTGCTCAACCGCCTCTTCCACTCTGCCCTGCGGACTGGCAAGCGGGTCCGCACTGAAACGGCAATCGGCGAACGCGCGCTGAGTGTTTCAACCGTGGCCGCATCCCTGGCCCGCGAAATGATCGGTGACCTTGACGGTCGCCGCGTCGTCGTGCTCGGCGCAGGCGAGACCGCTGAGCTTGCTGCCAAGGCGTTTTCCGCATTGGGCGCAAAGAGCGTCTTCCTTGCAAACCGCCGTCGCGACAGGGCGCTCGCCTTGGCCCAGCGTTACGACGGACAAGCGATCTTCCTTGACGGGCTCCCCGACCAGCTTCGGATTGCCGACATTGTGATTGGCGCGACATCTTCACCCCACCCAATCGTTACAGCAGAGGAGCTGAGCCTTGTCGTAGACGAGCGCAACGGCCGTCCATTGCTGCTGATCGACCTTGCGGTGCCACGTGACATTGAGGCAGCCTGCTCTGATCTGAAGGGCGTCACCGTGCGTGACATTGACGACCTGCAAGCCGTCGTCGCCCGTAACCGCTCTGTCCGTGCCGCCGAAGCGGGTCTTGCCGAGGACATCGTTGAGGACGAGATTTCCCTGTTTGCCCGCTGGCTTGCCACGCTGGATGCTGTGCCAACAATCAGTGACCTTCATGCCCATGGCCAATCGGTCGCAGACTCCGTAGTCGCTGACAACGAGAACCGTTGGGAGACAATGAGTTCCGCCGACCGGGAGCGGGTTGCGCTTATTGCCAAGACTGTTGCCCAGAGAATCCTTCACGAGCCCACACTTCAGCTTCGCGCGCATGGAGAGGAAGGATCACACGGTCGCCTTGAAACTGTGAGAGACCTCTTTGGCCTAGACAAGAAGGATGAGAACAGCAGCTGGTCTGAACAGACTGCTGAGGTTGTCGCACTTCCGCCGCGCCGCGAGGCCGACGGCGGCCGTAAAAAGTAGCCCGTGCTCCGAATCGGAACCCGAGGCTCTGCGTTGGCCACCGCGCAGGCGGGCATGGTTGCGGAACTGATCGATGGGGCCGAGTTGGTGGTCATCGAGTCGAGCGGCGCTCCTACGGATGACAAATCCCGCTGGACGCGATCACTTGACGAAGCTCTGCTTGACGGGTCTGTTGACATGACAATCCACTCCGCGAAGGATGTCCCTGCCGAACGGCCAGATGGCATCGTCACAGCAGCGGTTCCCCTGCGGGAGGACCCTCGCGACTCGATTTGCGGGGCTCTTACACTTGACGGGCTCGCTGCGGGGGCCAAGGTAGGAACAGCCAGTCCCAGAAGGACAGCCCTCCTCGGTGCTTTCTGCGAGCAGGCGACCGCCGTAGAACTTCGAGGGAACGTTGACACCCGGCTGAGAAAACTTGATGAGGGAACTGTTGACGCGGCAATCTTGGCGGCAGCAGGACTCAACCGGCTTGGAATCGGAGACCGTGGAAACCCAATGGACCCAACTGTGTTCACACCAGCACCCGGCCAGGGATGCCTTCTGCTCGAAACGCTGGCAAGCAACAGCCACGCCCTTGAGCTCGCATCCGCAGTCAACCATGAGAATTCAGCATTGGCACTTGAAGCTGAGCGAGCCTTGGTGATCGAGCTTGGGGCTGACTGTCACACTGCCCTTGGAGCATTGGCCATAGTGAGCGAAAACACCATCACCCTTGAAGCAATCTGTCTTGCCCCTGATGGCAGCACATGGATTCGCGACCGCATCTCTGGGTCAACATCCGACCCTGCTCAACTGGGACGCAACCTTGCCAAGTCACTTCGCGTTGCCGGAGCAGACGAACTCCTCGGAGCGTCCCGGGGAGAGATTGCATGAGCGCAGTAAAGGGAACTGTCTACCTTGTTGGAGCCGGTCCGGGCGACCCTGGACTGATGACCGTGAGAGCGGTTGAACTGCTCTCAACTGCCGATGTGATCATCCACGATCGGCTTATTCCAGCCGGCTCACTTGAGCTGGCCCGCCCAGACGCGCAGATCATCTCCGTTGGGAAGGAAGGCGGCGGCCCGTCAACCCCGCAAGATGCCATCAACGATCTGTTGGTTGAGCATGGCCGGGCGGGCAGCTCCGTTGTGAGACTCAAGGGCGGGGACTCCTTCGTCTTTGGCCGTGGCGGCGAGGAAGCTCTGGTTCTGCGGGCCTACGACATTCCCTTTGAGGTTGTTCCAGCGGTCACATCTGGCATTGCGGCTCCAGCCGCCGCAGGCATTCCAGTAACCCAGCGGGGGATGTCAAGCGCGGTTGCCTTGGTAACCGGCCACGAAGACCCAACCAAGCCAGAAACAGCGCTTGACTACAACGGCCTCGCCGGCTTCCCCGGAACGCTCGTTCTATACATGGGCGTCAAACGGCTGCCCGCGATCACCGCCTCCCTGATTGCCGCGGGACGACCTGCTGACCAACCCGCAGCTCTAATCGAGCGCGGGACCATGCCAGGACAGAAGGCCATTGTCGCCACCCTGGAAACACTTGCAGCCGAGGGCGAGAAGGCTGGCATCAAAGCCCCGACGATCACACTGATCGGCGATGTTGCCGACCTTCGCAACGAACTCGAGTGGTTTGAGCGTCGCCCACTCCACGGGCTAACAATCGCGGTCACACGGGCCCGCGCCCAGGCCGGAAGTCTGTCGGCGAGACTCAGCTCCCTTGGCGCTGAGACCGTCGAAGTCCCCACAATCCGAACCGAAGCAGTTGATGTGGGAGTTCCACTCGATCCAAGCGGTCATGACCTGCTCTGCGTGACAAGCACGAACTCAGTTGACATCCTGATGGACCGGCTCATCGCGGGTGGCCTTGACGCGCGTGCTCTCAATGGGATCACCGTCGCGGCGATCGGACCCGGGACCGCAAAGGCACTTCTGGGAAGAGGGATCAAGGCAGACCTTGTGCCCGAAAGGTCAGTTGCAGAGGCTCTGGTGAAGAAGATCCAGGCCAGTGGGAAGACCTTTCACAAGGCAATGATCGTTAGGGCTACTGAGGCTCGAGACCTGCTGCCCGACGCACTTTCCGCAGCTGGCACCGAGGTCACGATCGTTCCGCTCTACCGCACCGTTCAGGAAGAACTGACTCAGGCTGAACGCGATTCTCTAGCCAGGGCCGACATCATCACCTTCACCTCCGCTTCAACTGTCCGCAACCTCCTGACCGCCGTGGGCGGTCCCCAAGGACTCGACAGAGCTGATGGCAATGGGCGACCCAAGCTCGCTTCCATCGGTCCGATTACCAGCGCGGAGCTTGAGGCAAACGGGCTGACCGCCGACCTTGAAGCCTCGGATCACGACATTGATGGACTGGTCAACGCATTGGTAGCCAACTCAAAGGCATGACTCGGGACGGACAACCCGCTGCAGTTACGCCGCGGCTCGGCTTGCCACGGATTCACCATCGCTCAGTCTCCTCAACCAATGATGCAGCGCGTGTCCTTGCCGCCGCAGGAGCATCACATGGCACGCTGGTTACTGCAGCTGAACAGACGGCTGGCCGTGGTCGCCAAGGCCGCGTTTGGAGCGCTCCCGCGGGCACCAGCCTCCTGCTTTCAGTGGTCGTGCGGGAGCCGCCAACACTGCTCCCACTCGCGGCTGGCATCGCAGTCGCGGACACTGTCAAAGAGCTTGGCCACGAAGCCCTTGTCAAGTGGCCAAACGATGTTCTGATTGACGGTCGCAAGGTCGCAGGGATTCTTGCCGAAGGTCGACCTGCGGACGGATGGGCAGTGGTGGGAATCGGACTCAATGTCGCGATCAAACAAGTCGAGTTCCCAGTTGAACTTCAGGAAACAGCTTTCACTCTGGGCCTTGAGGCAACAGACCTTGACCGGGTGCTTGAAACTTTGCTGAGAGCCTTGGAGTCCCGTATCGGTCAGAGAGATTCCGAGCTGCTCGATTCATTCAGAGCGCGCGACGCTCTCCTGGATCAGGAGATCTCCTGGTCAGTCGGCAGCCGGGGGCTTGCGCCTCCGGGGACGTCTGGGCCTGGGGGAAGCGGGCTTTCCGTCGCTGCTTCCACTGGAGTCGGAGCTGGAATCGACGGAACGGGAAGGCTTATCGTCAGAGGATCTCCTTCTTGACGCGGGCGAGGTTCACCTCGGACGCCCCGCCATCAGCTGAGTCCTTACTTCCATTTGACTCCTGACCCCCACGAGGAGTCCTATTCGCGGGAGCCTTCCTCCTCCTGCCTCTTCCACCCTGACTGCCAGATGGTTTCGACTCAGATGAAGTCTTGCCGGGCTTGTTGTCCTGACCTTCGGAAGGCTTATCGTCAGGTGCCTTGTCAGCGTCCCGATCGGGATCCCGTCCGGACTGAGAGTTTTGCGCTGCACGTCCGCTGTTGCCTGAACGCCCACGACCTTGCGCCTGGTTCTTCCTGCGGGCCGGATCCTGCTGCCGCGAACCGCGTCGTCGACCGCGGCCCTTGCCGCGCTTGGGGAAGTTCTTGAGAAGCTCACGGGCCAGAGAGCTTGGCTGTCTCGCCTGAACATTCCAGGCTTCGCGCAAAGTGCGTTCTGCCTCCGGTGAGTGAGCAGCTGAGGCGGCGAGAATCGAAGCCCCAAGACGACGATCCTGATCGTGTGTGATGTTCGCAATCTTCTTGGCGTTCTTTGCGTGAGCCTGCCCGGAACTGTTGACAAGCAGCCCAAGCAGCCGCTTGGTCTCCGGCCAGCGCTGTACCGCGTACTCCTCATGCAATTCGCGGGTTGCTTCCGCAAGGCGTCTGGTCCACGCAGCCACTTGTTCCCGAGACCCGACACGCTGCTCGGCTATCGCCATCAACAGCATCCGTGCTGCCTCACGACGCTCATCACGACCCCATGTGATCGACTGATCAACCGCATCATCAAATGACTCTGCGTCGCCCGAACCAGCAATGTCCTGTACCGCCCGCAAGCGAACCTGACCTGACGTGTTGCGAGTCAACGCGCTCAGACGGAACTCGCGCTTGAGCTCACCACCCTTGTCGAAGTCGAGCATTGCTCGTGCCTTGCGCCAGTTCGCTGGTTGCACCTTCGCGCCGGCCAGCTGTGACCAAGCACGCTGCTCACCAAAGTCAAGATGCTCGACAGCAATACGCCAAACGTCACGCTTGAATACTTCAACGCGCCGCATGTCATCAGTCGTGACTGGAAGGACTCGCTTCTCAACCTTCATGCGCTTGCCACGGCTACGCCGGACAGGGCCAATCACAATCGCTCCGCCGCGATAAACATCCCGGTCCAAGAGCGAGTGGAGCGTCACAATCGGATCGTCGTGCTTGGTTGCCGGGTGAACAAAGTCCACGACGATTCCGGCTTCCTTGCCGGGGTGCCGTCGGGTCACGCGACCCACCCTCTGCTGATAGATCCGCTTGGAAGCAGTCGGGGCAAGGTGCATGCAGATAGTGGCTCGTGGAGAGTTCCAGCCTTCAGCAAGCAGCTGGGCGTTTACAAGTACGTCAATTTCACCGCGCTCATAATCGGCGAGAATCCGGGCGAGCTCACCCTTGGGCGTCTGGCCACTGACCGCTTGCGCCTTGACGCCGAGAGCCTGGAATGCGTCGGCGACATTGTGGGCGTGCTTGACGCCAGCCGTATAAACAACCCCTGGAGTGTCACCAAAGCGACTCTTGTAAAGGTCTGCGATCGCAATGTTGAACGGCGCCTGATCCAGCACCTCAGCGAGCATCTCCTGATCAAATTCCATGTCCACCTCACCGCGGCGAAGCGGAACCTTGGCGATCGTTCTAACCCCTGGGCCCGGTGGGATCCGAACACAACGCAATGGTGAAATCACACCACGGCGCGCAGCCTGGGCCAAGTCAAAACGTGATGTCTGCGTCGGGAAGAGATCGGTGACATGGCGGGCGATCAACGCGCCTGTCGCGGTCATGCCAATGAAGATTGGGCCCTGCCACGCGCGGATCGATGCGCTTGTCTTTTCACCGAGTGCAGTGTGTGCCTCATCGCAAATCACGATTGTGTAAGCGGAGGAGATCTTGCCCGCGTTACGCACGAACCACTGATAGGTCTCAACGGTCACTGGGCCGTCAGCGCGATCTTCCTCACCAACCATTGGTGGAGCAATCCTGTCTCCATACCCGCGATCCCGAAGTTCCCCCTCAAACTGCTCAACCAGGTTCCGCCGGTGGGTCAGGATAAGGACGCCACCTGTGCGGGATGCCTCGACAAAGCCAAGGGCGGCGACGCTCTTGCCAGCTCCGGTTGCGTGCTCAAACCAGAAGCGACGATTCTGGTTTGGATCATCAAGAACTTCAGCTGACGCGAGTTCCTCATCATCAGCGTCATGGGGAGCCTCCGGCTCGGGCTCCGGCTCAGGCTCCGGTTCTTCGTCAATCTCATCATCGAATTCCTCATCGAATTCGTCTCCCTCGTCATGCTCGGATTCATCCGCCGCATGGTCCTCCTCAGGCTGTCCCTCAAGAAGCTCTGGGGCGACAGGGCCGACAGCAACGTCAAGTGATTCGGCCAGCAGCGCGGTCAGCGTTCCTGACAGCGCATCAATCTGGTGCACGCCAAGGACTGTGCCGTCCACAAGGTGCGGCTCCTCATCATCAAGAACACGCTCCAAACCAAGCAGCAGGGAGTACTTACGCCGCCATGGGAGTGATGGGAAAGTAGCCCCGGCATCGACTTCTACAAGGGCAGACTCGAGCGCAGCGCGGCGCGGAGTGCCCGGAGCGAGCACCACGGCAGGGTCCTCACCATCACGCAGAAATGGCTCATGCGCGAATGTGGACGCCCGCTCTATTGCGGCTTTGTCAAAGGGGGTTGCGGTCTCTGTGACCAACGTTTTCGTATTGCCCATCTCAGGCTCGAGGATCGAGTATGTAAAAGGCAACGCCACAACGGAGGGCGTCAGCCCGGGAGGACCATGATCGGCCGGCGGGGCTTGGCAACTGACGCCAAATTCCACCTGCTCCCTTCGCCAATAGTAGCGAATATTCCAGCGTTCAACACTAATGATGGGCCCGTATCTGCGAATCTGATGCTCATGCGTTTTCGCTTGACTCAAACTCTCGCCGCCGCACTGCTGGTTGCAAGTGCGTTGGGCACCGCTGGCTGCGGTGCGAAGGAAACCCAATCGGTAGGACCAAGCAGCGCTCAGCTGCAGTCCGGACTCCAAGGTTCGCCTCCAGCACTTCACGCACAGCAAGCCAAAATGGGGAAGATCTTGACTACCGGTCGCACGGGCTTCAATCAGGCCCTTGCAAGCCTCAAGGGCTTCCCCGTTGTGGTCAACGCTTGGGCTTCATGGTGCGGACCATGCCGTTATGAATTTCCGCTACTCGGGCAGGCATCGCTACAACTGGGCAAGACGACCGGATTCCTGGGAGTGAACACACGTGATGACAAGCGACCAGCTCAGAAGTTCCTTGACGCTCACCATGTCGGATACCCGTCATGGTCTGACGCGGATGGGTCGATCGCGAGTTCTATTGGCGTGGCAAGCGGCCTTCCAGTCACGGTGATCTTCGACGTGAGTGGCAAAAGGTCTTACATTCACCAAGGTCCGTATTCCACGTTGCAAGCACTCGCAGATGATGTGAAGCGCTACGGAGGCGCATCCAAGTGAGCATTGAGACTCCAGAGCAGGAACAGGACCAAGGCCAACGCGTCGAAATCCGGCGGGTGCGTGATGCGCGAGAACTCGCTGCCGCGATGCGAGTTCGCCGCCAGGTCTTCTGCGAGGAGCAAGGGGTTTCGGTCCGCGACGAAGTCGACGGTCGGGACCCTGAGGGCCTGCACCTTGTTGCGACCATTGATGGAACCGTGGTCGCCACGTGCCGAATTGTCTTCGTCGGTTCCTCAGCCCAGTTCAGCCGTCTCGCTGTGACAAAGGAGCATCGGCACAAGGGGATCGCAACGATGTTGCTCGAGCGCACCGATGCTGAGTCGCGGTCTGCGAAGGCGAAACGAATCGTCCTCCACGCGCAGACTTACGCGCTTCCCCTCTACGAGGCGACGGGCTACAAGTCGAATGGATCCGTCTTCTTTGATTCGGGGATAGAACACATCGCCATGGAAAAGCGCCTTGGCTGAAATCCGCACCGACCCGCTCGGAGGGGACAAGACTGTCATTGCTGATGACCGCGCCGACAGACCCGGCGCATTCCACGTCAGGCAGGACCGGCCGGCGATAGACCCGAGCAAGGACCCTTTCGCCGAAGGGAATGAGGGAATGACGCCGCCGGAGATCTGGGCTGACAGGCCGGATGGTGGCGCTGCAAACACACCTGGTTGGAAGGTCCGCGCGGTCCCCAACCTGTACCCGGCGCTGTCCCCGGACTCCTCCGAACCAGAGCCGCAGTCAGACCCGGAGCTGTTCTCATCCAGGTCTGCTCAAGGTGGCCATGAGGTGATCATCAACTCGCCAGACCCCGTTCAGTCGCTTGCCGACCTGAGCAGTGACCAGCTTGCTGCTGCCGTGCGAGGCTGGCAGGCCCGAGTGGAAGCTCACGCAGGAGCTGCCTGCCGACACCTGTTCGTCAACGAGGGCAGCGAAGCTGGGGCATCACTTCCTCACACCCACGCACAGTTGATCGCCCTCCCATTCGTACCGCCGAAACTTGCGCGCGAACGCGAGGCTTTCACAGCCCACGCATCACGAACCGCGGGCTCCAACCTGCTCTCCGACATCCTCGCAGCCGAGGTGAGGGCCTCTGACCGCATCGTTTCAATTGATGACGAGGCCGTCCTCCTCGCGCCCTGGGCTTCATCCACAGCCTTCCAGCTGATGATCGTCCCGAGGGCAACTGGGCCAAGCTTTGAAGCAGCCCCGTCCAACTGCTCACAGATGCTGTTCACCGCACTGCGGATACTCAAGGCTCGCTTTGAAGCTTCGCCAGCACTGAACATTTGGATTCGCACACAACCATCCGGCGCTGACCATTGGGCTTGGCGGATCGACATTCTCCCCCGACTCGCACAACCTGCTGGAATTGAGCTTGGCACCGGATTGCAAGTCAACCCCGTCGCTCCAGAGCGTGCTGCGGCAGAGCTGAAAGCACTCCTCCCCGCGTGAGGGCAATCGTCCAGAGGGTCTCTCGTGCGTCGGTGACAGTTGAGGGACAGCTTGTCTCAGAGATTGGCCCCGGACTGCTCGTCCTCGCAGGAGTCACTCATGGGGACGGGCCCGAACAGGTTGCCCGACTTGCCCGCCGCATTCTGGCCCTTCGCGTTTTCCCAAGCGACAAAGGCGACATGGACGAGGCTCTAGGTGAGAGGGAAGTTCTCTCCGTAAGCCAGTTCACGCTCTACGGCGACACAGCCAAGGGCAACCGGCCAAGCTGGGGTGCGGCCGCGCCAGGTGATGTTGCGCAGCCACTCTGGGAATCCCTCTGCGAAGCACTCGGGGCAAAGCGTGGAATCTTTGGCGCGATGATGGATGTTGAGCTGGTCAACGACGGGCCAGTGACGCTGACGCTCGAGGAACCACCCGGCTAGTCCCTGGCTTGTCTGTCCGCGCCGTCCAGGTTCCGGACTTGGAACTGCGGCAAGAAGGGCCTCGGTATAAGGGTGCTGAGGCTCGGCGTAGAGCGCCTCGTTGGGGGCAAGTTCGGCGATCTTCCCCAAGTACATGACAGCGACGCGATCGCACATGTGTCTAACGACCGACAGGTCATGGGCGATGAACATCATCGTCAAGCCCATGTCACGCTGAAGGTCACGCAGCAGGTTGAGAATCTGGGCTTGGATTGAGACATCCAGCGCTGAGACTGGCTCGTCGGCGATCAGCAGTTTGGGCTCAAGGGCGATCGCACGCGCAACGCCAATGCGCTGACGCTGCCCGCCGGAAAACTCGTGTGGGAAGCGGTTGTAGTGCTCAGGGTTGAGGCCAACCCTGTCCATCAACTCTTGGACACGCTTGCGTCGGGCGTCGCCTTCTTTGAGCAATCCGTGAATGCGAAGTGGCTCCTCAATAATCGAGCCGACTCGCTTGCGCGGATTGAGCGACGAATATGGATCCTGAAAGACCATCTGGATGTCACGGCGCGCCTGCTTGAGGGATCTCCCCTTCAAGGCGGCAAGGTCTTGTCCCTCGAAGAGCATCTCCCCGGAGGTTGGGTCCATCAGTCGGGCGATCATCCGGGCAGTAGTGCTCTTCCCGCAGCCAGTCTCCCCGACCAGACCAAGGGTCTCCCCACGCATCAGGTCAAACGACACCCCGTCCACTGCCTGCACTGCTCCAATCTGCTTTTGGAAGACAACACCCCGAGTGATCGGAAAGTGTTTGACAAGGTCACGAACTTGGAGGAGTGGCTCGCTCATTTCCCTCCTCTCAATACTTTGAATGCTGCGTCCGTATCGCCGCCCGCTGCAAGCCCCGACCAGGCGCTCCGTCGGCCAGTCTCGGGCAGCAAACAGGCTGAAGCGATCGTTGTGCCCGCCGGCGAAAGGATGGGCTCGGCAACCCGGCACTCGTCAGCGACGTAGGCGCAGCGGTCGGCAAAAGCGCAACCCGGTGGCCGCGAAATCATGCTTGGAGGCCGACCTGGAATTGGAAGAAGCGGCTCCTCCCGGGAGCCAGTCAGTCTGGGAATCGACCTCAGGAGTCCCCACGTGTATGGATGCATTGGCCTGGCGAACAGCTCCTCAACGGGAGCCTTTTCCACAATCCGTCCCGCGTACATTACGGCAACATCATCGGCTGTTTCAGCAACGACGCCAAGGTCGTGGGTGATGATCACAAGGGCCATTCCAAGCTCACGCCTCAAGCGGTCAAGCAAGTCAAGAATCTGAGCTTGAACCGTCACGTCAAGGGCTGTGGTCGGCTCATCCGCGATCAGTACCTTGGGCTCATTCGAGAGCGCCATCGCGATCATCGCGCGCTGTCGCATTCCCCCAGAGAACTCATGCGGATAGGCGTCCAGACGGGCCCGCGGGTCGGGAATGCCCACGAGGCCGAGGAGCTCCAAAGCCCTTGCCCGCGCCGCCTTGTCCGAGGCCTCGGAGTGCGCCTGGATCGCTTCGACTATCTGGTCCCCGACGCGATAGAACGGGTGCAGGGACGAAAGGGGGTCCTGGAAGATCATCGCTATCCCCTTGCCGCGTATCTGACGCAACTGCTCGTCTTGCATCGCGACCAAGTCCTCTCCTCCGAACATCGCGCGGCCGGCAATTGTCGTGTTGTTTGACCGCGTCAGCCCGAGCAGCGTCAGCCCGCCAACTGTCTTGCCTGACCCTGACTCACCAACAATCCCCAGTGCCCGCCCAGGCTCAATGCTCCACGACACTCCGTCAACCGCGCGCACAACTCCGTCCTCAGTGTCGAACTGAACGGACAGGTCCTCAACGCTGAGCAGCGGCGTGCTCACTCGTACCTCACCCTCGGGTCCAAATAGGCGTAGACCACATCAACCACAAGGTTCGCCACGATCACGAAGAAGGCGGCCAACAGGACCGTTCCTTGAATCAGGAAAAGGTCCGAGTGGAGGATGGCGTCATAGGCAAGACGGCCGATGCCAGGAATGTTGAAGACGATCTCGACGAGTACCGCGCCACCAAGCAGTGCGCCAAGGTCAAGACCAAAGGCAGTGACGATTGGGGTGATCGCAGCTCGCACGCCATGGTGCATAACGACGGTCCGCTCAGGCAGCCCTTTCGCTCGGGCGGTGCGAATGTAGTCCTCACCCATGACCTCAATCAGGGTGCCGCGCAGAAGCCGGGAGTAGAAGGCCGCGAAGGCGATCGCAAGGACGATCCACGGCAGGATCATTGAGTTGAGCCATCCAAGCGGGTCGACTGTAATCGGGCGATAACTTCCCGAACCACCAAGGATGGGAATCAGTCCAATGTCATTGGCAAACAAGTAGAGAGCGACAAGGCCAAGCCAGTAGACGGGTGCGCTGATGCCGACGAGCGCAAGGCTCATGGTTGTCCTGTCGAGGCGGGAGTGGCGACGAACCGCGCTGATGATCCCGATTGCAATGCCCGATACCAGCCAGAGGACGGCCGCTCCAATCGCCACTGAGATCGTGGCCGGGAGTCGAGAGAACACGAGCTTTGCCACAGGCTGATCATTCACATAGGAAATCCCGAAGTCGCCTCTGGTGACGATTCCCTGAAAGTAGAACCAGAGCTGGTCAAGCAAGGGTCTATCCAGGTGGTACTTGTGACGGATCTCCTCAATCTGTTGCGGAGAAGCGTGCCTTCCAGCGCGCAACTGCGCGGGGTCCGCCGACGGCAATACGTAGAAGATCACGAATGTCATGACACTCACGGCAACCATCAGGATCAGAGTCCAAAGGATCCGTCGAATGATGTACCGCGTCACCTTCTCACCTCGGCTTGGGAGAGGTCACATCAAGTTGCTTCAAGGCCGCCGGACCGCCCGCCAGACATGCGCCTGGCGAACGGAACCGAAAGCTTGAAAGCTCTACTTGATGGAAGTGAACGACAGGTCCCAAGATGAGTTGAACTTGTTCACAACGCCTTGAACGTTTGCCGAAGCAATGTTCTCCGTGTTGTCCCAGACCCACGGAATCGCTGGGGCTTGCGCTGTCACATCCTTGTCGATCCTTGCCCAAGCATCAGCGGCCTTGGTTGGGTCGGTGACCAGAGTCGCGGCATCCATCGCGTTGTTGATCGAAGGGACGTTCAGGAGAGGCCAGTTGCTGTTGTTGACCTGAACAATGTTCTTACCGTTGAAGGTCGGGTCAAGCAGCGTCTGTGCATCGTTGAAGTCCTTCAACCAACCGACGTTTGGACACACTGCAACAGCCTTCTTTGGCACGTTGCAGAACTGTGTGTACATAGCGTCCTGGGTTACGAGAACCAGCTTTGTCTTGAAGCCGAGCTTGGCGAACTGTGCCTGAGTGATCTCCGCAATCTTCTGGGCGTTGCCGCCAGAGGTTCCGACGATCTGAAGCGTGTCGCCTCCCGTGTACTTGCCGCTTGGATAGCCGGCCTTCTTCATGTACGACTGCGCCAGCGCGACGTTGCCTGTCGGAGTCGCAAGGAAGTCAACTCCCGTGCCCTTGACACCACCGGCCTGTTCAAAGCCTGGGATTCCCGGTGGCAGGAAGTGGTTGGCGATGTCGCCAACAGCGGCGCCACCTCTTGACTTCCGCATTGCCTCACGGTCGGACACGGCGAGAATAGCCTTGCGAACATTGATGTTGTCCAATGGCTTGACCGTCGTGTTCAAAGCGATGTACCTAATGCCACCTGAGGCAGCTCCGACGAGCTGCGGTGACTTCTTCAGGTACAGCTTTTGCAAGATCGCCGGTGGCGGTCCAAAATCACCGTTGGCGGACGACTGACCGTCAATGATCTGATTAGAGGCAACCGTTGAATCAGAGTTGCCTTCCTTCACGTTGATCGCGTCCAAGTAGGCCTTGCGATAGTCGGTTGAGGCATCCCAGTTGGGGTTCCGCACAAGCGCGATACTGCGAGTTGCCTGATAGCCGGATGCGTTGCCTTGCGCATCGTTCTTGACCATGTACGGACCGGTTGAAACTTGGTGCTGTCCATAAGTCGATGGGTTGGCCGCATCGAACTTCTTTGCGTACTCAGGAGGGACCGGAGCCGAGATCGGAAGTGCGAGCGCACCAATCAGAGAGTTCGTTGTCGGTTTTGTGAGGTTGAAGACGATCGTCGTAGGACTCGGCGTCGTGATGCCACTGATACCGCTTGCCTTACCGCTGGTGAATGCATCAACGCCGACAAGGTTGCCCATGTAAGCACCGGAATAGCCGTTGGCCACATTGGGTTTGAACGCACGCTCGATCGCGTACTTCACATCAGATGTGGTCGCAACTCGGTTAACCGGCGGGCTAAACTTCACGTTCGGCCGAATTGTCACCGTCACCGTCTTGCCACCGTTTGTCACCTTTGGCTGACCGGTTGCCAAGTCAGGCGTTGGAGTCGTTATCTCGTCCGGGGCCCAGGAGTAAAGCGGGCGTTGGGTCGCGTAATGGATCATGTATGAGAACTGGTAGTAAGCCGCTCCGGCGTCGATGTAATCAACATCACCGCTAGCAACAAGCGTCAATGTTCCGCCCTTCTTACCAGCCACATTCTGCTTGTCGGCAACCATATTCTGACCTGCTGTGCCACTGCCCCCGCCACCACAGGCGGCAACCGTCAATGCCACTGCTGTCAGCGCCGAAGCGGAAACAACGCTCCTAATCCCAATCATCTGCACTCCAATTTCCCGGCCTTCGCCGATTTGCATTGAAAGTCTTTGTATTTCATAGACATATTCAGTCCGACGCCCTCGGATTCATGGCGTCAGTCAAGCCATCTCCGACGAGATTGAACGCAAGCGCGGTCAGCACGATCGCCACGCCAGGAAACAACATGTACCACCATGCTGTTTCGAAGATGCTCGTCGCGTCGGAGATCATCGCGCCCCAGCTTGCTGTCGGGGCTGGCACGCCCGCCCCGAGGAACGACAGCGCGGCCTCAAGCAGAATGTTCGTCGGGATCATCAACGATGCGTAGACGATGATCGGCACGACCAGGTTGGGAAGAATCTCGCGAAAGATGATCCGCGTGTTGGAAGCGCCAAGCGAACGCGAAGCGTCCACGAACTCCTTCTGCTTGAGCGACAAAACCTGCCCTCGGATCAACCGAGCGGGGTAGGTCCAGCTGACCAGGGCGATCACCGCGACAACCGTGGAAATGCCCGGCTGGATCAGCCCTCCGGCGCAACCGTTGCCAAGTGAACAACCTGATGCGAGGCCGAGAGCCAGAAGGAAGACGGGAAACGCGAGCATCACGTCAACTGAACGGGAGACGATGGTGTCAACCCAGCCACCAAAGAAGCCGGCGGCCATCCCAAGAATCACACCAACAAAAGTGGCAATCAAAGTCGCAAGGATTGAGATCTCAAGCGAAGTGCGAGCTCCGTAAACCGTGCGACTCAGGACATCGCGCCCCAAGCCGTCTACCCCGAACGGATGCTCAAGGCTTGGCCCGGTTGGCATGCCAAACGAGTTGAGAAGGTTGCTGTCAATCGTGTTTGGGCCAGGCGTGCCGGCAATCGCAACGACCACCGGAGCGAAGACCGCAACCAGAATGAGAAAGACAATGAACCCCAACGAGGCGAGGGCAACGCGGTCCTGTCGAAACCTTCGCCAGAACCGCTGCGAGGGAGTCCGGGCCGCGACAACCTCCGGACGACCCATTGCGTCCGAGTCAAAAGCCTCTTCAAGCAGAGTCCCTGTGCTCACGGTGACGGGAGCCTATTCCTTCCCGCGGAACCCCTGATTGGCCTTCCCCTAATACCCTCCACGAGTGAAGCCCTGGTAGCTCAGCTGGATAGAGCGACTCCCTCCTAAGGAGTAGGCCGCAGGTTCGAATCCTGCCCAGGGCACTCAATTCCCAAATCACACCAGAGAGCTCGCTGGCTCGAACCAGCCGCGCCCATCTTTTGATCCTCCACGGCATCAAGTCGCTGGGGTTGACCCTCGCGGGGGGGTGTACGATTCCCCTCACGAGAAAGCTACCGATGGTTACAGCGGCGGTTGCATCAGCTTGCCTTGGCTTCACGAGCATCGCGTCTGCAGCCGATCCGATCCGTACGGACAAGATCAGCGGTCGCTACTTCGGAAAGACTTGGAAGGGCACGGTCAAGTACCCGTGGCCGGCGACGTGGACGAAGCGCTCCTCCTCTGTTTACGACGGGGACCCGCAGGAGCTGAACCTTGGAGGCGACTGTCTGATGAACCTCTGGCTCGACAATTTCATGACCAGCCGCCTTGACGGGGACCGCACGTGGTTCTCTCGGGACATCCTCCAAACGGGAAGCTTCGTGCTCAACATCTGGGACGCGACGCAAGCCGTTCCGCTCGGTTTCGCCAAAAAAGGACAGAACGTCTGGTGGGCCTACGAAGGGAACGAAACCGAGAACGATTACGGGGAGGTCGCGTATCCGAATTCGTGGTTCATCTCAGGACGGGCAGATGTGCGAGTCGCCAAGAACCGACAGCTCAATCACCGCATCCGGGCGACCTTCGCAGGGACGTGCACCCTTGCTCAACGAACTACCAGCACTCCCGTGAAGGCCCTTGTAACAGCCATTCGCAGTGCGGTCGTCAGCATCAAGATCGGCTGAAACCTCGAACTACCGGTGGCAAACAGCCAGCGTCTGGCCGAAGAAGCTCAGCGGTCGTCGCGATCCGGGTGAACTTCGTCGATCGTGGTGAGCGCCTTGAAAGGCGCGCCTGCGGCTGCTTCCAAAGCAGCACCGCCACCTGCGAGGCGATCGCAGATTCCGACAATGCCGACAACTTCATAGCCGGCGGCTTTCATGACTTCAATCGCCTTCACCGTTGAGCCGCCCGTGGTCACAACGTCCTCGACCATCAGGCACTTCTCTCCCTGCACAAGGTCAGGTCCTTCAATCTGCTTGCCGGCGCCATGGTCCTTTGGCTCCTTGCGGACGAAGAAAGCTTTGACATCAGCACCACCGGCAAGGGCAGAGCACGCAATTGGGTCTGCGCCCATCGTCATGCCACCAACTGCTGTGGCTCCACGCAACGCTGCCTCTGCGGCAACCAGTCGGCCCATCGCCATGAAGCCGCGGGGCTGCATGATCGCCTTCTTTGCATCGATCAGATAGGTGGACCTTCTACCGCTGGCCAATACAAAGTCGCCTTTGAGAAGCGCATGCGCCTGCAGTTCCTCAAGGAGGATCTGGCGGTCGGCCTCAAGCTGTTCTGGAGTAGTGGTCATGAACGGCTGTCTACCAGAACACGGCGATCCACTCGCCCGTGCGTATCTGGTTGTAAATGTGAACTGCTGACGGAACCCAAGTCCGCAGGCAGCCGTGGCTGGCCGGATAGGTGGGCAGCTCGACGTATCCATGAACTGCATAACCATTGTGGAAGTAGGACGAGAAGACCATTCCGTGTGAGTTGGTCCCAGGATCCTTCATGTAGAATTGGTACTTGCCAAGCACAGTCGGCGTTGAAGGCTTTCCAGAGCTGATCGGGTGAACCTCAATCGGCTTGCTGCCGTGAAAGAAGGTCAGGACCTGCTTGGACAGGTCAGCCTCGAGGTGGACACCCATCCCCGGGTAACGAGCGCGGATCGCACCACGCCCCTGCTGGAGGAGGTCGTAAATCCTGGCTGACGGGGTTTCGATCCTCGTCATGTGGTTGACCTTGCGATAGGCGAGAACTGCCTTGCCCGTTCCGGGACCGTAGGTCGAACCGTGAGGGGCGTAGTACCCAAGCTGGCGGAGCATTGCGAGCAGGACTCCAACGCCGGTTCCATGTGCCCCGGGGCCGCTGGCACGCTTGTAGGCGGTGAGGCCCGAGAAGGTGCCCGCAATTGATGGAGTGAGCACGCCATGCGCGCGAGACTTGGGAAGTGCCTCAAGCTTTACCCGAACGGGACCAGCGCGCCAAACCTTGAAGCGGTAATCAATAGTTCCACGCCCACAGCCGACACCCTTGACGGTCACTGTCGCTGAGCGAACCTGACGAGACCCCACGTACACACGGACCCGAAGCGGCTCTCCGGCAACCGGCCCACCATCCCAGACGACCTTGCCGTGCAGCCTCAGCCCTTCACCAAACGCGGTGTACTGACGGTGGCCGTACTTGAAGCTGCCAATCAAGCCAAGCATCAACTTCGCTGGACCGACACTGGCCGGGCTTGCGTCTGACTTGCGGCAGAGCTTGGCTCCCGAGGAGTCAACTGCAGCAAGTGACGATGTTGGGAGTGCAAGGAGAGCCAGGACCGAGACAGTTGCAGCAGATGATTTTGTAGAGATCATTTTCACCAGCACCACTCTACGCACGGCGGACGATGACGCCGCCAATTGTCACCGTCGCGGCAAGGCCCACCGCCACCAGCTCCAGAACATGAGTCGCTGGCATTTTCTCCATCACGCCAAACGCAACGGAGTTGTTCACTGAGTGAAGGGCGAAGCAGGGAATCAGCGAACCCGTTCCAATCCTCATCAGACACAACGTGACTCCAAGGAAAGCCAATGGAAGGAGCAATACCGGTGGAGAGGAACCGATGTGAAGGAGGCCAAACAGTGCGCTGGAGCTCAAGATGCCCGCAATCAACCCGAGCTTCTTCCACACCAGAGGGAAAACAAAGCCGCGAAAGACGAACTCCTCTGCAATGGGGGCAGCGACAGTCAGCAAGAAGGCAGAACCAGCCCAGAGGAGTGTGGACTGGTCAACGCCAAGATCCTTGGTGATCGACTGCTTCTCATGCGAGTTCACCAAGTTCTGCCAGGTGGCTGTAACGGCCAGAAAGAGCAACCAGGCGCCTAGTGCCATGAACGCGGCCCGCCACTTGTGAGCCACCCCCACGATTCCAAAATCACTCGCTTTGGCCCTTTTGGTCGCCAACCAGACGGTTGCGATCGTGCCACCAATGAACGCGGCATCCTGAACCAGGGTCGACCCGAGAATCACCCCTGGCGACTTGAGTGAAACATGGGCGCCAACAACAGACGCAACCGCCTTGATCATCAAGTCCAGGAGAATCGTTGCGAACAGCGTTCCGGCAGTAATCATCAGGAACGCGGCAGGAAGAGTCCACAGAGGCCAGTCCGGGAGTTCGTTGCGCATTGCCTTCAATTTGAGCATTGCTTGGAGGATCTCACCCTGCGGGGCCGAAAGAATCCAGAGATAGAATGTCCCCACGGAGAACTTCCATTGAAGTTCCCCTTATTAACCGACCCATGAGCCGCCTTCAACGCAAACAACGCCGCACCCGCGGCCGCAGCAACCGGATCATCATGGTCGGGCTGCTCTCGGTCGCCCTCTGCGGACTAGCGGGACTTGGCTGGGTGCTCGCAACCGCGGCCAGTGCGCCAGGAATTGACCAACTCCGGCCATCAGAGCCCGGCGCCACCTCGTCAGTTTTTGCTGCCGATGGATCACGTCTTGGGTTCATCTCAACCGTAATCCTCCGCTCACCTCTGGCTGAGGCTGAGATGCCAAAAGAGATGGGACAGGCAACAGTGGCAATTGAGGACAGGCGCTTCTACCAGCACTCCGGCGTTGACTACGAGGGCATTGTTCGAGCCGCCGTTCGCAACGTCACATCAGGAAAGACGCTCCAGGGAGGCTCAACGCTGACCATGCAGCTTGCCCGCAACCTTTACATCCCGGGCGAGCGCAGCAAGAAGACCATCGACCGGAAGATCCGAGAAGCCAAGTGGGCACTTCAGCTTGAAGGTGAGCACTCCAAGTCTTGGATCCTGAACTCGTACATGGATGATGTTGCTTACGGAACGGTTGGCGGTCAAACCGCGGTTGGAGTCCAGGCCGCAGCACGGATGTTCTTCGACAAGCCGGCAAAGGACCTGACCTTGGCCGAGTGTGCTCTCCTCGCAGGCTTGCCCCAGGCGCCGTCGCAGTACAACGCGTTCAGCAATCCCGTGGGAGCAACCCGCCGCCGAGCTGAGGTACTGAACGCCATGGCAAAGTCAGGTGACATCACCCAGGAGCAGGCTGACGCCGCCAAGAAGGAACCACTCGGAACCAAGAAGAACAACTATTTCTCTCGGCGCCGCGAAGGCTTCTTCTTTGACTATGTGACGGAAGAGCTATACCGCCGTTACGGAGTGGCAGCAGTTCGCCAGGGAGGTCTCCGAATCAACACCACCATCGAGCCAAAGTTGCAGCAGGCTGGCCGCGATGCCATCGCGGGAAGACTTGGACAGCCAGATGATCCGGCGTCAGCACTCGTATCCATGGATCCCAAGACCGGTGCCATCCGGGCGATGGTCTCATCCGCGGACTATGGGCAGACCAAGTTCAACTATGCAGCCCAAGGTCATCGGCAACCAGGGTCAACCTTCAAGGTCATGGTGCTCGTCGCCGCCTTGCGCAAGGGCATTGACCCGCTGTCCACCACCTACGAATCGAAAGAGCTCACCCCGGGATGGCTTGACGGTTACCCGTCCTATTCAGTCGCCACATACGGACATAACTACAGCGGGTCAATGAACCTCCTGCAGGCGACGCTTCAATCAGACAACACCGTCTACGCCCAGCTCGATGCCGATGTTGGTCCGGAGGAAGTCCGCCAGACGGCCTACGACATGGGAATCAAAACCAAGTTGGATGCGTACCCTGCCGAAGGCCTTGGTGGTCTGACAATCGGAGTCAGTCCGCTGGAAATGGCAAATGCTTACTCCACGCTCTCAGATGGCGGAGTTCGGGTTGAGCCTGTCGCAATCACAAAAGTCACGTTCCCTGACGGGCATTCCGATGATCTGGGCAAGGTAAAAGAGACCAAGGTGTTCAGCGACGGTATTGCCGCCCAAGCGACAAGCATTCTCGAGCAGAACGTTCAGGGAGGAACCGGAACCGCAGCTGGATATGGATGCCCGGCCGCCGGAAAGACGGGAACAACAAGCGATTACAAGGACGCGTGGTTTGTCGGTTTCACGCCAAACCTTTCCACCGCCGTGTGGGTTGGGTACCCGAATCCCCCAACTTCAATGACTTCAGTTCACGGCATCACAGTTGCCGGTGGCACCTTCCCAGCTGAAATCTGGCACGACTTCATGTCTGTTGCCCACGGAGATAAATGCGACTCGTTCCCCCAACCAAAGGAGCCGTTCGTCGGCCAAGCCTTCTTCGGTGGCAATACCTCAAGCGGATCTCCAACCACGACGGACAGCACGACCACATCCACTCAGAAGAAGAAGGCCGCGACCAAGAGCCCGTATGAGCATCCGCCAACCAAGCCAGGTGGCGGCGGGACCGGAGGCGGCGGAACAGGTGGTGGAACCGGTGGTGGTGGAACCGGTGGCGGCGGTGCAGACCCCGGCGGTGGCGGAGTCAGCCCCGGCTGATCCAGCCTTCCTGTTCGGAATCTCCCGTTTTGAGAGAGCGCGGGAGTGCACTTGGTACGGTTCTTATGCCCCGGCGGTGCCAGGGACAACGACTGGAGACAAGTGGCAAAGGAAGAAAAGATTGAGATGGAGGGGACTGTCAGTGAAGCCCTTCCAAACGCAATGTTCCGAGTGGACCTTGACGACGCCCCAGAAGGAGCGGACCCCGTCCTCGGTCACGTTGCAGGCAAGATGCGCCGATTCCGCATCCGCATCAATCCGGGCGACCGCGTTCGCGTGGAACTTTCTCCGTATGACCTCACCAGGGCCCGAATCGTCTACCGCCACAAGTAGGCGATCGCGGGCAGACAGCTGATGCGCGAGCTTCAACTACTCGGCGCGATCAGCGAACTGCTCACTCCCGCGTCAGCGTCGACTCTTAAATCGGTCGGCGACGACGCGGCTGTAAGTCTTCACAGTGGTCCCATTGCGACCAGCGTTGATCAGACAGTCGCAGGTGTACATGCGGACATGGGTCACTTCACTCATGAGGACTTTGGCTGGAGATCCGTAGCGACCGCGATCTCTGATCTTGCCGCGATGGGCGCCGTGCCAGCGGAGGTCCTGCTTGCACTTGCGCTTCCCGTCGACACATCAGAAGCAGACGCCCGGTCACTCTTGGCCGGAGCTGATGCGGCAGCCGTCGCGAGCGGTGCGCGAATTATCGGAGGCGACATTGTCTCCTCGCCAACTCTCTCGGCCGCAGTCACAGTGATCGGAACGCAACAGGAGGAACAGCAATTCACGACAAGAGACGGCGCCTGCGCAGGTGACCTTGTTGGAGTCACTGGTGACCTCGGGGCCTCGGCTGCCGGACTGATACAGCTTCGGGCGGGAGTGACTGACGAACTCTCGCTCAGGCACCGCAGGCCCACTCCAAGAACGCTTGAGGGACAGGCCCTCGCAAGGGCCGGTGTCAGTTCCATGATTGATATCTCAGATGGAATTGCGACTGATGCAGGGCACCTCGGTCGCGCCAGCTCAGTTCGGCTCCTCATTGACCTGCCGTCGCTTCCCATTCGTCCGGAGGTCGAGGAGGCCGCTTCTCGGGCCGGAGTTGATCCACTCACCCTGGCCGCATGCGGCGGCGAGGACTTTGAGCTCCTCTTCACTGCAACGCGCGAAGTCGCAGAGGTCATTGGGACTTCAATCGCTGGGACGCAAGTGAGTTGGATCGGGTCGGTTGTTGAAGGCGAGGCAGGAACAGACCTTGCCGAAAAGAACTTGACCGGCTGGGAACACGGGGCCTAACGGCGCCCGAGACTCGACGCCGTTCCACCGAGTGAGCCGGGGCCCGCATAAGTCACGGGCCCGCGTGTCACAAAGTCAATGTCGGGACTTTCCGCCGCGGCGGCCAACAGTGCCACGGTCCCCGCAAAAAGAGCGGCGAAGAGCGTGCTCAGCAGCCCGCCGATCAACCCCACAGAGCCGCCTGCAAACTGAAGCGTCAGCAACCATGTGATGCCAATCGGACCAGTACCGAAAGCCATGGCAAGCGACCCAATGACCGCGACAGCAGGCAGAAGCGTCAGGAGAAGAAGTACAAATGCGCTTCGCTTGGCGCGGGACCGATCTGCTCTAACAAGCCAGGGGGCCGCGTGGACGAAGGGCAGAAGCAGAAGTGCCGTTACGGGGTTGACGAGCCAGACGACGGCCGAAAGCGTTGCTCCCGTGAGCATCAACGCCGCTGGGGCCGCTTCCCCGGGGGTGCCGACCACTCCTGGGACAGCCTCCGCATTTGGAACCCTGCGTCCCCCAAGGGCAGGCCTGATGAAAACCCAACCCAGCACGAGTACAAGAGGAACTCCGGCAATTGCAATCCATGAAATCGGGACGGTCCCTTCCGGTGGAAGCGAGGCGGGAACCGCTGTGATGACACCTGTCAATCCCGCGATCACAAGCCACCCCCAGGCCAGAAGAAACACGGGCCAAGCGGAAAGAAACCAGCGGACCGGAGCAAGGACGGAGACGCGGCGGCGGCGCGAGCGGGCCATCGCGTCAATTCCAACAATCAGCGCGATGAGGATCAGCGCGCCGCTGATCATTGACAGAACCCAAGCGGGGAGTTCCCTGTCCCTGACTGGCAGAGAGGCGGACGCGGGCCCAGGCCAGACCGCTGGGGCACCGTCAAGCACGCTGGCGAGCCGCAGAGCTGACCGACCAAACGACCCGAAGGAATCCCCGACTTCTCCAGCAGCTGGTGTCGCCTGCTCTCCTATGGAACTGATCATCACCGCTGCAATTCCATCCCCGAGAAGGTGGCCTTGGTCGCCGGTAGTCAACGGTATTGCCAAGCGACCAAATCTGGAAAGGCCCGATGGAACTCCCGGGTCCAATCCTGTTTCACTCTTGACTGCGTAGCTTGCGCTCCTCTCGAGCGCTAGCGGTGCAGCAACGGCACGGCCTTCAGCCCAAGGCACAACCAGTGGCTTGTGGAAGGAAGAGCCGGCGGTATCTCCAAGCACGATCGCTGCGATCGTTGAGCTAGCCGGGGCCGTGTACTCCGCAAGCGCCCCGCCGGGCCCAGCCCCGGTTGAAACAAACTCAACCGTATGCGACACGGTTCGGCCACCAATGGCTCTTGCCAGTTCAAGCAGAATGGCCGTGCCGCTCAAGGGGGCGCCGCCGCGTCCCGGGGTTGACCGGTCCGCGGCAATCACAAGTCGGCGCTGTGAGAACCCAGTCCTGACTGCACGAACAACCACGGTCTGTTGCTGACCATCGGTTGTTGAAGATTCGTGCGTTTCGGTCGTGACCTTGAGGCCCGCTGCCCGGAACCGATCTGCGATGAATGTTGCTGCTTTTGCGTCCCCAGGACTGCCAGGTGATCTGTTGGGAATGGCCTGCAGATGCTTGAGGTCAGCGAGCGCTGCGGTTGCATCAAATGCGTCGGGAGCGAGGGCCACAGTTCGAGCAGGCGGTGATGGCCGGAGCGAAAATGCAGCCACGGCAATCACGGGCAACATCAGGAATACGAGAGCGAGGCGATGGAGGCGGCCGTCGAGCATCCGATCAGCCTAGCCCCAACGGCGGTTTGCCAAATCTCGCGAATCCTCACAGTCCTCGCCCGAGTTGCGGGTATCGTGGCAACGAACATGCTTCAGACCGTCCCTCTTGGAACCAAACAGCTCGCTGATTACGCGTCAATCGTTGGCCGTGACCTGATTGATGAGATCCACGCGCTCGCCAAACCAATGGAGGGCCGCAAGGTTCTTCACCTTTCGGCGACCGCCTATGGAGGCGGAGTTGCCGAGATTCTCTACACGTTGCTTCCCTTGATGCGCGATGTGGGGCTCGACGCTGAGTGGCAGGTCATCTACGGGCAGGATGAGTTTTTCTCCGCAACGAAGCAGATGCACAACTCACTTCAGGGTGCACCAGATGACCTCACCCCTCAGCAATGGACTGACTGGATGCACTACAACGAGCTCAACGCCAAGGAGCTCTCCGGTGGCTGGGACACCTGCATCGTCCACGACCCTCAGCCTGCCGCAATCATGAATCTCGTTCCCCAGAAGGCGAGTCAGTGGGTGTGGAGATGCCACATTGATCTGTCCACTCCAAACCCGGACACGATCCGACAGCTGCTGCCACACATCGCCGACTACCCACAGTCCGTATTCCACATGCAGCAGTACGTGCCAGTGGGCATGAAGGGCACCGTGAACATCGTTCCGCCAGCGATTGATCCGCTCGCCCCAAAGAACATGGCGTTCTCTCCAGACGAGGCGACATACATCTGCCATCAGTTCGGCATTGATGTTGAGCGACCCCTGGTCTGTCAGGTGTCTCGATTTGACCCTTGGAAGGACCCTCTCGGAGTGATCGATTCCTTCCGCCTTGCACGTGAGGAAGTTCCGGGAATCCAGCTTGCCCTTGTCGGCTCAATGGCCTCGGACGACCCTGAGGGTTGGGAGTTCTTCAACGCAACAGTGGAGCACGCAGCTGGCGACCCTGACATTCACATCCTCAACAACTTCAACAATGTCGGAGCGATTGAGGTCAACGCTTTTCAATCACATTCCGATGTTCTAATCCAGAAGTCGACACGGGAAGGGTTCGGGCTTACCGTCTCAGAGGCAATCTGGAAGTCACGGCCGTTCATCGGCGGCAATGTCGGAGGGATCCCCCTTCAGGTCGAAGACGGAGTCTCGGGATACCTTGTCGATTCAGCCGAAACGTGCGCTCAACGAACAGTTGAGATTCTTCGCGATCCGGAGCTTGGAGCGAAGCTCGGCAAGGCCGGCAAGGAGCATGTGCGAAAGCACTTCCTTACCCCTCGCCTGCTGCGGGACTGGCTGAAAATCATGGCCGAGGCGCCCCCAACAACATGAGCCGCGACGCTGCGCCGCTTGTACTTGTTTCCAACCGGGGGCCAGTGCGATTCCGGCCCGGCGGGGAAATGACCCGAGGCAGCGGTGGACTTGTCACTGCCTTGACCGGACTCGCCTCATACCGCGACGTCACCTGGGTTGCCTCAGCGATGACTCAGGCCGACGCCGATGCAGCCCGCCGTCACGGAGGGTCTGCCTTTCCGGTGAGCCTCCCCGACGGTCCAAGGGATTACCTGGTCCGGCTTGTTGAATCAGACCCGGAGGCCTATCACGGCTTCTACAGCATTGTGAGCAACCCAATGCTCTGGTTCATTCAGCACTACCTGTGGGATCTGTCCAACGCTCCGGACATCACCCCAGAGGAAATCAACGCTTTTGACTACGGGTACAAGCAGGTCAACGAAGACTTGGCGGCCGCCGTTCTTGAGGAGATAGACGGGGTTGAGAACCCGGTGGTCATGATTCACGACTACCACCTCTACACGCTCCCCGGAGTGATCCGCCGAGAACGGCCTGACGCATTCCTCCAGCACTTCGTCCACATCCCCTGGACTCAGTCGGATGCTTGGCGCGTCCTTCCTTCCCGTCTGCGCGAGGAGCTCTTTACCGGCATTCTCGGCAATGA
>JAPLCH010000053.1 GCA_026392325.1 Solirubrobacterales bacterium
CACCCCTTGCGAGTGTCGGACATTCCATTCCCGGAGACCAAGGCGTATGTCCAAAGGGTGCTTGATGCTAAATCTGAGTACTCCACGAAGTACGGGCCTGAACTGGGCCTGCGCTGAGAGACTCGTGGTGAACGTCTTGTCTAAGATAGCCTGAGCGCATGAAGATTTTTCTAACAGGCGCAACGGGGTTCATTGGCGGAGAGGTAGCGCGGCTTCTCAACAGCAGAGGCGACGAGGTTGTCGCCCTCGTTCGCAATCCTGAGAAAGCAGCTGAGCTGGCTGGCCTTGGGATCGAGCTCGTCAAGGGAGATCTTGACGACAAGGCAGCGATAAAGCATGGCATGGAGGGTTGCGAGGCAGCGATTCACTGCGCCGCTGTCTACGAGGTGGGAATTTCCAAGGACCAAATGGGTCCGATGCGAAAGGCCAACGTAGACGGCACAGTGAACGTTCTTGATGCTGCCCGTCTAGCCGGCGTGAAGAAGGCTGTCTACGTGTCAACCTGCGCTGTGTTCGGCGACACCAAGGGCGCTGTTGTTGATGAGACTTATCAACACGATGGTTCGGCTTACACCTCTTGCTACGAGGAGACCAAAGTGCTGGCCCACCAAGAAGCACTTCGGATTGGAAGTCTGGGATTGCCACTTGTGATCGTTCAGCCCGGAGGCGTCTACGGTCCTGGTGACCACAGCGCTCTGGGTGATGTGATCACCAAGTACGCCAAGAAGCAGCTTCCTGCACTGATGTTCCCCGATCTTGGGCTCACGGTCGTACATCGCGACGACCTCGCAGCAGGTTTGTTGCTCGCGCTCGACAAGGGCCGAGTTGGTGAGTCCTATGTGATGGGAGGCGACATCGAGACTCTCAGAGGAGTCATTGCCACAGAGGCCAGGATTCTCGGGCGCAAGGTTCCACGGATTGTCATCCCCGCCGGGCTCTTTAAAGCACTTCACCCGCTGGGTCGCATTGTTGGTCCAGCGTTCGGGGCTGGCCCGAATCTCAAAGAGGTTGTCAGCAGCGCTGATGGGGTCACTTTCTGGGCGACAAGCGACAAGGCCAAGGCTGAGCTCGGCTACCAATCAAGGGGACTCGAAGAAGGCCTGCGGCAGACCCTCATTGGGGACGGACTTCTCAAGCAGAGCTGAGTTCCGCCGGCTGAGGCTCTCTGGCTCACGGTATGGTCAGGCGCAGTGCCAGCCTTCCGTCTAGACAGTGATTTCAGCCCAGCGGCTGATCAGCCCGCAGCAATTGCCGACCTTGCTTCTGGTCTGCGGGCGGGAGAGCGGTATATGACGCTCCTTGGGGCGACGGGAACGGGCAAGACGATGACAATGGCATCGACTATTGCCGAGGTTCAGAGGCCGGCGCTGGTGATCGCGCATAACAAGACTCTTGCGGCGCAGCTCTGCAACGAATTCAGGACCTTCTTCCCTGACAATGCAGTCGAGTACTTCGTTTCGTACTACGACTATTACCAGCCGGAGGCGTATGTCCCCAGCAGGGACCTCTACATCGAGAAGGACTCTGCGATCAACCAGGAGATTGATCGGCTCCGACATGCGGCAACAGCAGCGCTGTTCGCCAGAAACGATGTGATCATCGTCGCCTCGGTCTCTTGCATTTACGGAATGGGTTCGCCCGAAAGCTACGACGCGAACCTGCAGACTTTGAGAAAGGGCGAGACGGTTGACCGCGAGGACCTCCTTGCCCGGTTGATCCGCAACCAGTACAGGCGCAATGACATCGCGCTTGAACGTGGAAGCTTCCGTCTGCGGGGAGACACGCTTGAAATCATGCCCGCCTACATGGAAACGGCATTCCGGGTCGAGTTTTTCGGGGATGAGGTGGAGCTCTGTCAGGCGTTTGATCCCTTGACCGGTGAGCTGATTGAGGCTGACTTGGGTCATGTGGCTGTCTGGCCCGCCACCCATTACAACGTTGACCCGGACCTGATCCAGCGTTCCGTGAGGGAAATCGGCGCAGAGCTGGAAGCTCGCTGTGCAGAGCTGGAGGCTGACAACAAGATCTTGGAGTCTCAGCGGCTGAGGCAGCGAACTCGCTATGACATGGAGATGCTTCGTGAAACCGGATTCTGCGGTGGCATTGAGAACTACTCAAGGATTTTGGACGGGCGCAAACCTGGGGAGCGGCCCTTTTGCCTTCTGGACTACTTTCCCGATGACGCGATCTGCTTCATTGATGAAAGCCACCAGACGGTCCCGCAGATCGGGGGCATGTATCAGGGGGACCGATCCCGCAAGGAGACTCTGATCGACTACGGGTTCAGGCTGCCAAGTGCGCTGGACAACCGTCCTCAGAAGTTTGATGAGTTCCTTGCCCACACCGGACAGCTCGTCTTCGTGTCTGCAACGCCAGGCAAGTTTGAGCACGAGAACTCCAGCAGGATCATTCAACAGATTGTGCGTCCGACCGGAATCATCGAGCCGCCGATAAGTGTCCGGCCAACCCTCAATCAGGTGGATGATCTGATCGGTGAGCTGCAGAAGGTCGTTGAGCGCGACCAGCGAGCGCTTGTAACCACTCTCACTAAGAAAATGGCTGAGGATCTGACCGAGTATCTGCTTGAGGCCGGGCTTCGGGTTCGCTACCTGCACAGCGGTGTTGAGACTCTGGAGAGAATCCAGATCATCCGTGAACTCAGGCTTGGTGAATTCGACGTACTGATCGGAGTCAACCTGCTCAGGGAAGGCCTTGACCTGCCGGAGGTGTCGCTGGTGGCGATTCTTGACGCGGATAAGGAGGGCTTCCTTCGCGGGGAGACTGCGCTCATCCAGACAATTGGCCGAGCCGCGAGGAACATCGACGGCACGGTTGTGATGTACGCGGACCGTGAAACCGCTGCCATGAAGTCGGCGATCTCCGAGACCGATCGGCGAAGGATCATCCAGGTTGCCTATAACGAGGCACATGGGATCACACCGACATCAATCACCAAGGGTGTCAGCGACATTGGCGAGTTCCTCCAGGGACAGTCGAAAGTGCCTGTAAGTCGTCGCCGTCAGGTTGAAGCGGAGGGAATGACCGCACGGGAGATTGAGAGCGCTATCGCCGACCTTGAGGAGCAGATGTTGATAGCGGCGGAGGAACTTCGGTTTGAGCAGGCCACAAAGATTCGGGACGAGCTTCGGTCACTCAAGCGACGGATGGACATAGCCCAATCGCTGGGTCGCGCCTAGCTGACACCTTGCTCCGCACGGTGGGGTCGCGGGCCTGACGGCTAACCTTGGTCCATGACCCAAAGTAATCCGATTTCTGAAGCCGTACTCCAGCTCAGGGCCGCAGCGGCTGATCTGATTGCCCTAGAATTTGTCACCTGATCGACTCTGCGAATTGCAGAATTCGAACGCTGGCAACTCGA
>JAPLCH010000045.1:0-499 GCA_026392325.1 Solirubrobacterales bacterium
AGTTGTTGTCGCCTGCGGCACGTCCTACCATGCCGGGCTGATTGGGCGTTACGCAATTGAGTCCTGGGCGCGGGTTCCCGTTGAAGTTGAGCTTGCCTCGGAATACAGGTACCGCGACCCTGTCGTTGGTCCGAAGGACCTCGTAATTGGAATTACGCAGTCTGGGGAAACCCGCGACACCCTTGCAGCCATGCGCTGCGCTCAAGAGGCAGGGGCAAAGGTGCTGGCCCTGACAAACATCATGGGCTCGCAGGCTGAACGTGAGGCTGACGGAGTGCTGTTCACAAGAGCGGGGCTGGAGGTAGGTGTAGCCGCCACAAAGACATTTATTACCCAAGTTGCCGCATTGTGTTTGTTGGGAATCCGATTGGCGGAACTAAGGGGTACCTCCCAGCCAGATCGTCTCGTCGAGTTGGTAGGGGCAATGAAGTCGTTGCCTCACCTTGTTACTGAGACGCTTGAAATGTGCGAGGAACAGGCGATGGCTGTTGGAGCAAAA
>JAPLCH010000045.1:508-2544 GCA_026392325.1 Solirubrobacterales bacterium
AACGCTGGCCTTCCGATCGCGCTCGAAGGCGCGCTGAAGCTGAAAGAGATTGCTTACGTCCCAACCGACGCCTACGCCGCTGGAGAGATGAAGCACGGTCCGATTGCGCTTCTTGATGAAGCCACGCCGGTGGTCTGCGTCGCGACGGACTCCGCTGTTCTTGAAAAGATTGTCTCCAATGTGATGGAGGTTCGTGCCCGCGGAGCAGTCGTGATCAGCGTTGAATCCTCTGGATCCCAAGCGTTGGACTCGATCGCAGAGGATCGCCTTCGGGTTCCGAAGACCGATCCCGTGCTCGGAGCGCTCCTCGCTGTCATCCCACTTCAACTATTGGCTTATTCGATCGCACGGGAGCGAGGACTGAATGTTGACCAGCCCCGGAACCTGGCAAAGACAGTCACCGTAGAGTGAATCCGATTCCCGGAGTTGGTCTTGACCTGCTTGATATTGGTCGGCTCGAGAGAGCATTGGATCGCCGCCCGGGGCTTGCAGCAAGGCTGTTTGACCACTCCGAGATAGAGGCTTGTGCGAAGAGGGCCAGACCCTCCCGCCACCTCGCCGCCAGGTTCTGCGCCAAAGAGGCAGTAATCAAAGCGCTTGGCTTGCAGTGGGCAACGATGACCGACATCATTGTCTGCGGAGGAGGCAGCCAGCCGCCATCACTGCGACTCAAGGGTCGCACGGCCAAGATCTGCGAGGAGGCTGGGGTCGAATTGAAACTTTCACTTACACATGAACGCAACATGGCTGCAGCGGTGGTGGTGGCATCTCGCTGAAGTCCAACCTCCCATGGTTGACGGGTCTTCTTGATGCTGAGCAGATGCGGGCCACAGACCGCTATGCGATTGAGGAGCTTGGGATCTTGGGCTCAACCCTGATGGAGCGTGCGGCTGAAGCTCTGAGCTCAGAGGTTCTTGCCCATTGGTCAGGCGGGAGGGTGCTCGTCTATGTGGGCAAGGGCAACAATGGCGGAGATGGACTGGCTGCTGTCAGGTTGCTACGTGAGAGGGATGTGGAGTCATTTGCCGTTCTGGCATTCCCTGACGGCACCTGGACAGGTGATGCAGCTCTGATGCGCAAGAAACTGGCGGATGAGGCGGTCATCCCGCTCGGCTCCGAGCCAACTGATGGCGTCTCTTGCGCGGTTGACTGTCTCCTTGGCACCGGGTCGGCAGGTGCCCCGCGGGGTCCAGTCTTGGACGCCGTGATACGACTGAACGAGCTCAAGTCGCAAGGGGTCCATGTCGTTGCTTGTGATGTCCCGACTGGGGTAGATGCGTCAACAGGTGAGGTTCTTGGTGGCGTTGTCCACGCCAGCAGCACAGTGACCTTTCACGCAATGAAGCCTGGGCTCTGGATTCGGCCGGGCAAAGGTTTTGCTGGTGCGATCACGGTTGCTGACATAGGGCTCCTGAAAGCCCCCGGGACTGAGGTGAAGATCGGACTGATTGATGACACTGTGGTGGATGTGCTCCCGTCACGCGAGGTTTCGGGAGACAAGTTCAGCGCCGGGGCTGTGGCTGTTGTTGGCGGTTCACCCGGGCTCACCGGGGCGCCAATGCTCTGTGGGCTGGGTGCTGCCAGAGCTGGCGCTGGATATGTGACCGCAGTGCTGCCAGAAAGCCTGATTTCAGCGAGTGATCAAATACCTGAGGTGATGGGCCTCGGGGTTGCGCAAGACCCTGATACAGGAGGTCACAGCCCAAACTCAGCAGACTTGATCATCGGGAAGCTCGGGCCTGATCGGTCACTTGTTCTCGGCCCGGGAATCGGTCGCACAGATGGTGCCTACGGCCTCGTTGCCAAACTGCTCGTCCACGCGACTGCTCCGACAGTTGTGGACGCTGACGGACTTCGCGCGGTAGCTGACCTTGGTTTGGAGCTCTCTGATATCCCCGCGCCTCTGGTGCTGACACCACATTCAGGGGAGATGGCAGCGCTGCTGGGCATAACGCGTGAAGAGGTTGATGCCCAACGGCTGAAATCTGTGCTGACCCTTGCCGGCCGGACACAGGCGGTTGTGGTTCTGAAAGGCG
>JAPLCH010000070.1 GCA_026392325.1 Solirubrobacterales bacterium
AGGCCGTGAGGTCAGTCGGGAGGTTTGGTGCTCCGACAAGTTCGAGGACCACGTCATAAGGCCCGTGATCGCCCTGTTCGTCAGGCGCAATTACCTGCGCGCCCAAGGCTGAAACTGAACCCCAGAAGTTTCGGTTGCGAACGCTGGCGACTGAAGTGGCGCCAACTGAAAGGGCAATCTGAATCGCGGCGGTGCCAACCCCGCCTGCCGCGCCGGTGATCAACACGCGCTCGCCCTTCTTGAGACCGGCCTGACCGAGCAGCGCATCGTGAGCGGTTGAGAACGTCTCAGCGAAACCGCCTGCCTGTGCCCAGTCCATTGCGTCTGGGACTCGGAGAAGGTGCGAAGCGTGGACGGCACAGAACTCGGCCTGTCCGCCACCAGCGGTGATCGCCATTACGCGGTCGCCCACTGCGAAGTCTGTGACTCCCTCACCCAGTTCGGAGATCTCACCGGCAAACTCCAGGCCAGGAATGTCTGCTGGAGCACCGGGAGGCGCCGGGTAGAAACCAGCGCGCTGCAATCGGTCAGCACCGTTGAGACCAGCTGCCTTGACTGCGACCAAGACCTCCCCTGGGCCGGGAGTAGGAGCTTCGCGCTCCTCAATGGTGAGTGACCCGTCTCCAGGAGTGATGACTGCCTTCATGGGGGCGAGTCTACGGTGGACGCCACCTACTTGGTTCATGGCTCCCAAGACCATGGGTAAATCACAGACCGGACTGGTAAAGTGGGATTTTCCCACCAAGCCTCGGAAGGTCAGCCAAGTGCCAAGCGACAAGATCAAACGGATTGACGGCAAGGGCCGCCTCAACCTCGGCAAAGACTTCGCTGGCCGCGACGTTCGGATTGACGAGACCGCCGGTGGCTTCACTGCGAGCTACGTCATTCAGGTACCAGCTGGCGAGGCCTGGCTTTGGGAAAACGAGAAGGCATTGTCTTCCGTGCGCAAGGGCATTGAGGAGGCAGCTGCAGGTGAGCTGACCGCTGGCCCTGAGGGTTGGGACGGGATCGTCGCCGATGCCAAGCGCAGTGCGGCTGGCGAGTGAGCTTCGAGCTCCGCTGGACGCCCTCAGCACATGACGCCCACGATCGGCTGCGAGCCTCGGCGACCAAGGCAGCCGCAACACGCCTCAAGGCTGGGCGCACCAAGTCAAGCAAGCAGGAGGGGCTCTACAACCAAGTCGTCAAGACCATCGCCCTGCTCCAGGACAATCCGCGCCATCCGAGCCTGAACACTCACAAGTACTCAAGCCTCCCGCATCCGTTCAGTCCCAATGGCGCCGTCTTTGAGGCCTACGCGCAAAACAGAACCGCGGGCGCCTACCGGGTCTTCTGGTGTTACGGACCGAACAAGAAATGCATCACGATCCTCGCGATCACCCCACATCCGTAAGCAAGCCTCTACTTGGAACTACCTGGGACTCACATAGGCACGGTTGGGCACGGTCTGATCCGGCTCACTCACTTAAGGAGCGCACGAGTCGCTCCTGGACCCTCAGCCAGTCCGGTCTCGAACTGCCCGATCCGGCGGGCAACTTCAAAACAACCACTCACTCCCCCAAGCGACCTGGGAATCACATAGGCACGGTTGGGCACTGTCTGATCCGGCGCCGTCTGGAGCGAAGCGACGCAGAGCCGGGCAGGCAGTCACAGCCGTGCCCTACGACGAGCTCAGGCGCGACGCTGCAATAGGGCAACGCACTCAACATGAGGCGTTTGCGGGAAGAGGTCGATTGGCCGGACCTTGATCAGGTCGTAGCCGAGCTCTCCCAGTGCTGCTGCGTTTGGCGCGAGTGTCGTCGGGTTGCATGACACGTAAACGATGCGCTTTGCGCCCGCCTCGCCAATGCGGCGGATGATCTTGCCGGACAGGCCTGCGCGTGGCGGGTCAACAACGATCGTGTCTGGCTTGCCAGCACGCTCAACGAGCTCTCGCATGTCGCGGCGAACATCACCAGCGAAGAATGTGGCGTTGGTGATGCCGTTCATCTTGGCGTTCTCGATTGCGTCTTCAACGGCGGGCTCGACGATTTCAAGTCCCCAGACTTCACCGGCACGGGGTGACATTGCAAGGCCGATGGTGCCAATGCCAGAGCAGAGGTCAAAGAGGCGCTCGTGGCCCTTGAGTGCTGCTTCCTCTGCGGCCATTGCATAGAGCTTTTCGGCCATCAGAGTGTTTGTCTGGAAGAAAGCTTCGGGGCTGATGCCGACTGTTAGTCCGCTGATCTCTTCCATCAGCTTGGACTGGCCGCTGATGATGCTCAGGGAACCGCCAGAAGTGGTTTCGCCACTGCCTTCAATTTCAGTGTGGAAGACGCCTTCGCAGTCAACTGCTTCGCCGAACTCGATTGCGTTTGGAAGTTCACCTTCGGAGGTGACAAGGCGAACCTGCATGTCGCCGGTGTTGATTCCTTCACGAACAACGAGGTTGCGCAGGTAACCCGTGTGGGTACGACGGTCGAACGGTTCAAGCCCTTCGGCTACACACCAGTCGAGCGCGGCCTTGCGGACCTTGTCAGCGCGTTCACTGCCGAGAAGGCATGTGTCAAGTGGCTCAACAACATCCCAGCGCCCGGGGGCGTGAAAGCCACAGGCGATTGAGCCGTCGTCAGCAGTGCCAAATGAGAATTCAAGCTTGTTGCGATAACGCCACTGCTGATCCGCAGGGACGATCTTCGCGACTTCAACATTGTCAAAATGGCCGAGGCGACTGAGGGCCTGTTCAACCATGTCTTGCTTGGCGGCAAGCTGTGCGTCGTAGTTGAGGATCTGCCATGGCGCGCCGGGGTGATCGGCAACTGGCTCAATGCGGTCGGGCCCTGCTTCGAGAACTTCAACAACACGCGCTTCTGCATGGCTGCGCTTGACCTTGCCCAATACTGCTCGAACCCGGTCGCCTGGGACGGCGCCTTGGGCGAAGACAACGAACCCTTCGTGACGGCAGACGGCGGCTCCACCGTGAGCGAGTGGGCCAGCGGTCAGTTCAATTTCTGTTCCCGGCTTTGGGCGGGAAGCGCGGCCTTGGCCGGGTGGGGTCGGTTCGGAGCTCATAGGGTCAGCATCGCAGGCTGGGTCAGCTGGCGCAGATCAGTTCCAGCATTGCCTTCTG
>JAPLCH010000228.1 GCA_026392325.1 Solirubrobacterales bacterium
AATCCACGAGGGAACGCATGGCATTCAGGCACTTGACCTGCTCGGCCGCAAGGTCGTCATGCAAGGTGGGGCTGCGCTGGGCGCACTCGTTGCCGAGGTGGCCAGTTCAGTTGAGCGGGCGAAAGCCGTGGGTGGAGACACCGCGGAGCATGCCGTGACCCTTGAGGCCACATTCCAGCGTCTGCTTGAAGTCACTGGTGCGCTCTGGGGCAATGGAGCTGAGGGTGCCGAGCAGGCGCTTGCGAACGCGACCGCCTATCTCGAAGCAGCCGGTGACATTGTCGTCGCATGGCTTTGGCTTGAGCAGCTGCTCGCTGCTGATGGCAAGGACGGAGAGTTCTACGATGGCAAGCGCGCAGCGGCAAGGTACTTCTTCCGAATCGCCCTGCCACGGACCGGACCACAGCTTGACCTGCTTGCCAGTGGCGACAGGACAACTTTGGATTTGGATCCGGCAGTCCTCTAGAACTACTGAGAGAAATCGTTGATGGGTCTGCACACGCCGCCTAGAGTGGCGAGGTGCGGCGAATAATCCTGATTTTGGTCGCAGCTGGGCTGCTCTCCGTGTCCGCTGAGGTGATCGGTCCAGCCGGAGCTGCAACCACCAAGTCACCTGCTGGCTGTGTTCCGAAGGGTGGTGCTTATCGCGAAGCTGGCTCGCGACGACACCGCTGGGTTGCACTCACCTTCGACGGCGGCCCAACATGGGGGTATACGGCCAGAATCCTGAACCGCCTCAAGCGTGACCACGTCCGAGCGACATTCTTCATTCGAGGTCAGTTCATTGCGGGACGAACAGGATTGCTCCGACGCGAGCTCGGAGCGGGACACGAGTTGGCGAACCACTCGTGGAGTCATCCCCACCTCCCCGGTTGGCGGCAGCTGGAACGAACCAGCCATACCATCAGGAACGCCACGGCCTTCACCCCGTGCCTGTTTCGCGCCCCATATGGAGACCTGAACTCAACCCTGATCGCACGGGCGCGGCATCAACGCATGCTTACTATCGGATGGACAGTTGATTCATGGGACAGCCTCTACGAAAACGTCAGCTCACAAACCATCTATCGCCAGGTTGTGAACCGGGTTCGCCCTGGGGCAATCATCCTGATGCACGATGGAGAGGGTTCCCACCCCGGCACGCTCCGTGCACTTGAACCGATCCTCGCCGCGCTTCGGCGCAAGCATTTGACCCCAGTCACGGTGTCACAGCTGCTCGGCCTTCGGCAACTGAGACACAGATAGACGGCGGGGCAGTCTCCACAGGCTGCCGCTGCGACTCCATGTCACCAGACGGCTCAACCAGCCTTGAACTGTGTCAAGCTTGATGTCTCCCCGTGTCGGATCATCGCTCCACAAACCTTGCTGTTCTCTTGGCCTGCGGTCTCGCAATGGCCTTCCCTGGATCGGCCGCTGCTGCAGGCCCAACGAAGCCACTGGTCCTGAATGGAAGTGGCAAGTCAGCATCAAGCCACAGTGTGACCGTCGCTGCGAACGGAACTGAGACAGTCGTCTGGAAGGAAAATCAAGGGCCCTACAGCGTCCCGACAGGCAACAATGTGATGGCCAGCAGGATCACCACGAAAGTCACTTTCAAGATCACGGGATCGGGAAGGCGCCGCAAGAAGACCAGGATCACAACCCGGACCGCTAAATCAATAACCGTCTACAACGTTGGTGGCGCGTTCGTCAACGAGGTCGTCTCCGCCACCACCTCGGCAGGCGTAACCACGGTTGTTTGGGGCGTCAATGATCCCAGCGGCAACAAGGTGACATTGATGGCTCGCAGAATTGACGCCAAGGGCAGACTTGGCTCCCTCGTCGCAGTCTCTCCAGCTGGCACGCGCGCGCATGAACTGAAGCTCGCCACAGCCCCCAACGGGAGCGCCACGATCGTCTGGCGAACGGACGACACCGAAGTGTCATGGGTTGAGGCCAAACAACTCAGCAAGTCAGGTGATCTTGGAACCCTGATCCAAGTCACCCCGTCGCATGGGGCCTTTCACAACATGCAAGCAGCTGGCCGCAGCAACGGATCGGTTGATGTGGTCTGGCGGCGGAATGGCAATGGGTTGCGCCCGGTGACCCAGGTTGCTCAAATTGCCGCAGACGGAACTGTGGGCAGTCCGATCGGCCTTGGCGACCCAGCGAACTCAAGCAACGACGATCAGGCGATCGCGATGAGCCCGAAGGGCGTCAGCAGCATCGCTTGGACTGAGTACAACAGCACTCTCGACAAGAACATCCTGCGGGTTGCTCGAGTGAATGCGGGAGGCGTGAAGTCGGCCACTCTTAATGTCGCTAGCGCAGGAAACCCTTACATGCCGACCGTTGGCCTTGCGGCCGATGGGACAACCAGCATCGCCTGGACGTACACCTCGGGAGCTTCGACGCGGGTCCGAATGGTCCGGGTCAGCCCGGGCGGCAGGACAGCCCGCACACTCTCTATGGGACCGGCCGGAGAATCCCTGATCTCTGGCTTTGGCCCCAAGCTGACGGTTGCCCCAAGTGGCGTCACGACACTCGCATGGTCTGTGCTTCAGATGACCGGCTTCCCCGCCCCCGTGTACCTGCAGGCCATCAAGGTTGACGCCAAAGGCGTCGCATCCAAGCCGATTCGACTCGTGACCCCAAATAAAGTCACGCCCGACCTCGTTCATTACCCGTTGATCACAACCGCCGCCGATGGAACAGCCGTGATCGCATTCGTACGACGCAATGTATTCGGCAGCGCTTCACGGCTCAACCTGACCACTTGGCGCTGATCCCTCTCCTTCGCCTGGGATTGCCCAGATGAAGGGAACGGGCGCCAAGCGCCTAGTGAACCTGATCCCCGCATCAGAATGCGGTCTGTGTAAAGCCGATGCAATCGTGGTTGCTCTTGCACTTGCTCTCGGGCTTGCATCGGCGCTCGCTCTGCCATTCCTGACCTACGACTCGTGGGCTTGGATGATCTGGGCGCGCGAGCTTACCTCACTCAGCATGGACGCTTCAGCAGGGCCGTCCATGAAACCCCTTCCGGTGCTTTTTGCTGCTCCGCTGGCCAGGTTCGGTGATCTCGGACCACTTGCATGGCTGACTATTGCCAGAGCAAGTTTTCTGGTCTGCCCCTGGGCTGCCTTAAGGCTGGGCGCCATCCTTGCCGACAGGCTTG
>JAPLCH010000019.1 GCA_026392325.1 Solirubrobacterales bacterium
CCTTCTCGGCGGTCTGCGTGTCCCAATCCACCTCGACAGGAAGCCGCTCAACTGACTCGCCCGCAAGCGTCTCCAAGACGACGGAGTCAGGCCGGATGATCACCACCTCGCCATCTTCAACGGAGAGAACATTCCGCGTGTGTTCAAGGAACGCCGGGACCGCGGAGGCAACAAAGGACTCCCCTTCTCCAATTCCCACAACCAGGGGGCACTCCATCCGGGCACCTACGAGAAGCCCGGGTTCGGACTCCGTCATTGCCACAAAGGCATAGTGCCCCTCAAGATGCCCATCGGCCTTGCGGACCGCATCCACAAGATCTCCCTGAAACTCAGCAGCTACAAGGTGCGCTACTACTTCAGCATCGGTTTCAGAGCTGAACACCGACCCCTTGGCTTCAAGCTCACGCCTGAGTCCTGAAAAGTTCTCGATGATCCCGTTGACTACAACCTGAATAACGCCTTCGGGGTCACAATGCGGATGGGCATTGGCCTCTGTTACCCGACCGTGCGTTGCCCAACGCGTGTGTCCTATCCCAGTTTCTGCGGGAATTTCAGCCACTGCAACGGAAGCTGACTCAGAGTCGGCAGGGCCGGCTATCCCTATGCCAACGGCCTCCCTTAGCGCAGCAAGGTTGCCAACGGCACGGATGACTTCGGGGCCATCGGCGCGCAGGATTGCGATCCCAGCGCTGTCGTATCCGCGGTACTCAAGGCGTTCGAGGCCTGAGAGGAGGATTTCACGCGGGTCGCGTGGGCCTGTGTATCCGACGATGCCGCACATTTAATGGGTTCACTTTCTCAAGGCTGAAGGGGCAACCTGCACTGATCCAACGATCCTACCGATTGCCGAGGGTGCCTCGGCCGGTACCCAAGCTCTCAGACTTTGCCAAGCTCATTGGCGACAGCATCCGCAATCTTGCTGCAGACGCTGTGGGTCTCATCAGCAGTCGGCGCCTCGACCATCACTCGGATCAGGGGCTCCGTTCCGCTCGCACGAACAAGAACTCGACCACGGCCAGAAAGTAGAGCGCTTTCAGCCTTGATCAGCTCAGAAAGAACCTCGTTCCCTTCGAATCCACCCTGACTCGCCACCTTGACATTGATCAACTCTTGAGGGAGCCGGTCGAAACCGGGGCGCTCAACAAGCGGCAATCCCCCCAATGCCTCAAGGGCCAAAAGGGCGGTCCCGATGCCATCTCCACATGGACCAGTGTCCAAATCGATGATGTGCCCTGACTGTTCGCCGCCAAGACGCCAGTCAAGATCTCGAAGCGCAGCCAGAACGTTTCGGTCCCCAACTGGTGTGGTAGTTACCTCAATCCCGGCTCGTTCAAAAGCCGCATGCAATCCGTAGTTCGCCATGACGGTCAACGCGACACCGCCCCTCAGGCTGCCTTGTGTTGTCATATGGCCGGCCAGCAGGAGCAGCATGTCATCACCATCCACGACGTTTCCGTCGGAGTCAACTGCCATGACACGGTCCCCATCGCCGTCAAATGCAAACGCCGCGTCCCAATCACCCTCTGCTGCCCTCTGGGCAAGCGTCTCGACGTGAGTTGAACCACATCCTTCGTTGATGTTCTGGCCATTTGGCTCGTCCGCAAGAACCTCAACCTGTGCTCCCAAACGCCTGAAGATCTCTGGGGCGGCTGAGCTCGTTGCACCATTGGCACAGTCCAAGAGGATCCGAGTTCCCGAGAGGTCAAGCGACGAGTAGCGCTCGTGGAGAGCCCGCAGGTAGTCCTCAAAGGCGCCTCGCAGTGGCTCAATGTGGCCTGGATGCGTGCTGTTGACTGGATGACCGAGCGCCACAAGACGTTCAATCTCGGCCTCGTGCTCATCCGCGATCTTGTCACCGTCAGCCCCGAAGATCTTGATGCCGTTGTCTCCGAACGGATTGTGTGACGCGGAAACCACGAAGGCCAAATCCAGACCATGCTTTGCCAGCAGGAGCGGTGCTGCTGGCGTGGGCAGAACACCGGCGATAAGGGCGTCTCCCCCGGCGGCAGCGATACCTGCGGCAAGCCCAGCTTCTAGAACTGGCCCCGATTCCCGCGTGTCACGAAGAATTACAGCCCTAGGCCTGTCCTTCTCCGTGATAGTTACCGCAGCATCACCGATGGCAAGCGCAAGCTCAACAGTGAGCTTCTCGCCCCAGGCACCTCGGACACCATCGGTGCCGAAAAGTCCTGTGGACATTCCTTCGAATCTCCTGTTGGATCAGCGCTTGGAGAACTGCGGGCGCTTACGGGCCTTCTTGAGGCCTGCCTTCTTGCGCTCCACAACACGTGGGTCACGCGTAAGAAAACCGCGCTTCTTCAGTTCGCCACGCAGGTTCGGGTCAGCCTTAACAAGCGCGCGCGAGATTCCGTGACGGAGAGCGTCAGCCTGTGCCGAAACTCCACCGCCGTGGATCAGTGCGATCACGTCCATCTTCGACTCGTAGCCGACTGCTTCGAGCGGCTGGCGAATATTGCGGTCAAGCGTTACGCGAGGGAACATGTCCTCAAGCGTGCGCCCGTTGATCACGTACTCGCCCTTGCCTGGCTTAAGAGTCACACGAGCAATGGCACGCTTACGCTTGCCTGTTGCGTCGTAGCGGGCGTCCTTGGCAAGGTCAATTGCGGCGTTGACGATCGGAGTTTCCTCGACGACCTCTTCAACAACAGCATCTTCCTCAGCAGAGTCACCTTCAGCTGCAGCTTCAAACTCAGTGGAACCCTCAGCGGCTTCGGCGATTGCCGTCTCACCCTCAGGAACGATGTCCGGAACGAGGTCGGCACCAGGAATGGCCTCTGGCTCAGCAGAGTCAACCTTGGCCTTCTTCTCAGCCTTTGGTGCGGGTACTTCGGTTGCTTCAACCTCGGGAACAGCTTCAACCTCAGCCTCTGGGGCGGTTGGCTCTTGCTCTTCGGGTTGTGTTGGCTCGTCGCTCAAGCGTCGATCTCCAGGATCTCGGGGGATTGTGCAGTATGTGGATGCTCAGGACCAGCGTAGATCTTGAGCTTTGTGATCTGACGGCGGGAAAGTCGGTTCCTTGGAAGCATTCCCTTGACTGCGAGGCGGATTACTTCCTCAGGGCGCTTCTCGATCATTTCCTCAAAAGTTCTGGTGCGCAGGCCGCCCGGATATCCCGAGTGGCGGTGGTAAAGCTTGGTTGCGCGCTTCTTGCCTGTGACAGAGACCTTCTCTGCGTTGATGACTACGACGAAGTCGCCGGTGTCAACGTGCGGAGTGAAGGTTGGCTTGCGCTTGCCGCGCAGAACATCGGCGATCTGCGTGGAGAGGCGGCCGAGGGTCTTGCCCTCTGCGTCCACCACATACCAGCGGCGATCACGGTCATTTGCGTTTGCGGAATAGGTCTTCATGGCTAGTAGATCGATCCTCCTCAAGGAGAACCGATGGCCCATCATAGGGATCTTCGGCGGGTGACGCGGATCCGGCTGATGAACTTGCCTCTCAGGAGGCGTTTAGGATCATTCCCACTCGATTGTTCCGGGTGGTTTGCTGGTGATATCCGGCGCGACCCTGTTGACTTGGTTGATCTCACCAATCATGCGTGAGGCGATCTTTTCCATCAGGTCATACGGAAGGCGAGCCCAGTCCGCGGTCATTGCATCCTCGCTGGTAACTGCCCGGAGGACGATCAGATTTCCGTAGGTCCGCTCATCGCCCTGAACTCCAACAGTTCGAATGTCAGGAAGCACGCAGAAGGACTGCCAAAGCTCCCTATACAGCCCGGCCTTGCGAATCTCATCCTGGAAGATCGCATCGGCCTCACGCAGCACTTCAAGGCGCTC
>JAPLCH010000025.1 GCA_026392325.1 Solirubrobacterales bacterium
CGGCTTTTTCCGCCTCGGACTGGATAGAGGGCGGCATCACCATGGCTGACACGGTCGAACTCTCCCGCGCCTTCGCCCGCGCCGGTGCCGACCTCATTGATGTGTCCAGCGGCCAGACCTCACCGAAATCCAGGCCGCACTACGGCCGCATGTTCCAGACACCCTTCGCCGACCAGATCCGCAACGAGGCCAAGCTTGCAGTCATGGCGGTGGGCTCGATCACAGGCGCCGACCAGATCAACACGATCATCGCTGCCGGCCGGGCAGACATTGAGGCCGGAGGCATTGATCGCCGCGTGCTCGCAGTCCTTGAGTTCCTCGCTGACAACAAGATGAACCCCACGGTCAGCTCCCTCCGCTGTGGTCACCCCTACCTTTCCAAGTCGGGCAATGTTTCAGAGCACTCCGCAGGCGCGGCCGTTGACGTTGCAGCCATCAATGGAGTTCCCATCCTTGGAAACCAAGGCGCGGGGTCGATCACGGACAAGGCAGTGCGCCTGCTCCTGACCCTCCAAGGCAGCATGCACCCACATCAGATCATCACGCTGATGACCTACCCGGGCACTGACAACACGCTTGCTCTTGCCGACCACGACGACCACATTCACATCGGCTTCCATCCGGAAGGTGGAACTGGAACGCTGCTCACCACCAACGGTCAGGCGATGGAAGCAGGCCAATGGTCCGCGCTGATCAGCCGCCTCCACAAGGTCGCAAACCCTCGCGTGACGGCTACCCCTTCGAAGTTCGCCACACAGGGTCAAAGCCGCGGCTGATAAAGCCCCCCAACGGCAGTTCAGATTTGTCCAGTTCGACTTCACAGGGTCGCTTGGACTGCCTCAAGGCAGGTGGGTCGTTCGGGACGAGGATGCAGACGAAGCCTCATTCGTTCTGGTCGTGAAGGAACTCCAGGCAGCACCGCGCAAGCGAGTGCGAAAGATCATCCGTCCGCCGGAAGCAACATCAGTCCAGCTGACGCGCATCACGGTGATCGAAACTGGTGAGGAATCTGGGGACCCTCTCTCGCCCAAGTCAGCACGGGCAGTGATTGACCGGGCCCTCCACTCTCAGGCGATCGCCGCCACGGGTCACAGGCACGTCACGGTTACACCCGAACCAATAGGACTCCGTCAGGGAATCGGCAGAGGCGCAGAGGTTGCTGAGAGTGAGTGGTACGAGGCCGAAGAGCTTGCCGTTTCCAGCGCGCCAAAGAAAGGCCGACGCAGGCCGGCTCCAACCGAGGAAAAGTTCGCGCAGCTGCTTGGTGGCCGCCAGGCAATCCCGGCTTCCGCCCTGCTGGCGCTCCGGGCTCGACAGGATCTTGAGGCCGGTCGCACACGTGAGGCCGCCCTTCAGCTTGAGGCCGCCATTACGACCGCAAGTGTTGAACTTGGGGGAGTTGCTGATGAGGCCTCAGTGGAAGCTCTCGTAGCCCACGCTGTATCTGCTGCTGCCGCTGCTGAGGCGGCAAGGGCCGGCGAGCTGGATGAAGAAGCTCTTGACGCTGTGACCATCGCCTTGGAGCGCCTCGAACAGGCACTTCGCAAGGCCGCCGCGTCACACAGCTGACAAGGCCGGCTCAGGCCAGCGCTGCAACCAGCTGCTCGAGCTCCACGACCACATCTCCACCCAGCCTGAAATCGGCATCTGCGTCAAGCGGCGTGGGACCCTGAGTCATGATTGCGATTGCCCCACCGCGAGCCTGGGTCACCTGTGGGAGACCAGCCGCCGGGTGAACCTCGAGCGAGCTTCCGATGCAAAGAATCACGTCTGCTTCAGCCGCCAGTTGGGATGCCTTGAACAACGCGTCTTGGGGAAGCATCTCACCGAACAGCACCACCCCGGGACGGATCATCCCGCCACAGATACACCGTGGAACTCCGTCAGCTGACCCTGACGCAAGCTCGCGGACCTCATCGAGTTCAACTGTTGTCCCGCATGTCATGCAGCGGGAAGTCTGGATCGTTCCGTGAAGCTCAACCAGCTCTTGCGTGCCGGCAGCAAAGTGAAGC
>JAPLCH010000202.1 GCA_026392325.1 Solirubrobacterales bacterium
AAGGAGCACTATGTTCGGGAGATGGGCAGCGCAGGCAAGTTCGCTGCTGCCATCCTCGAGACCCTTCCGTTGAAGGCGCTCTATCGGGACACAACCTTTTTGACAGTCTCTGACTCAACTGCTGACGAGATCGCCGGCCACGGGATTGCGCTGAATCAGATTCATGTTGCCCACAACGGAGTTGATACGGCAACGCTCTCTCCCGGCGTAAAGGCGGATGTCCCAACGATTCTCTATCTGGGTCGGCTTAAACGCTACAAGCGCATTGAGTTCCTACTTGATGCTCTGGAGCTGGTCCCCGAGGCGATTCTTGAAATAGCCGGCGATGGTGACCACAGGGAAGCAATTGAGTCCGAGATAGCAAGGCGTGGTCTGCGCAACCGCGTGCGAATGCACGGCTTTGTCAGCGAGGAGGAGAAGCTGGATCTACTTCAGCGCGCCTGGCTGAATGTGACGGCCTCCTCAGTTGAGGGCTGGTCACTGGTTGCGCTCGAGGCAGCAGCTTGCGGAACTCCGACGGTCGCGATGCGCGTGGGAGGGCTTCGGGAAGCAGTAGTTGACAACAGCACGGGACTGCTCTCCGACAGTCGGATGCAGCTTGCTTCAAACATTCAGAAGCTCCTCCTGGACGATGACTTGCGAGCCCAGATGGCGGAGGCTGCTCGGGTCAGGGCAGATAGCTTCGCCTGGGAGCGGACTGCCAGTCAGACAATTGAGGCATTCCGACTCGCCATCGCGGCACATTCACCAACTGCTGATGGTGGCATCGCGCGGCGGCTCTCGCGATGACCGCCAGCAGAAAAGGTATCGCGCACTTCAGGGAGTACTGGGACCTGTTTCGCAAGGAGCAGACAGAGCCGGAGCCCTTTTACACTCGGATCGCAGCGGACACGGCTGACGTCCTGGAGGACCGCCATGGGAAGGTGGCCGGTCTCAGGATCCTTGACGTGGGCTGTGGTGCGGGTTGGTACACCGCTGAGCTCCGCAACCGCGGGGCTGATGTACTGCCCGTGGATCTCGACCCGGGCGAGCTCGCACTTGCCGGTGCTCCGCCTGAGGGTGCCCTGATTGCCGACGCCGCGGATCTTCCTCTGGACGACCGTTCCGTTGACGCGGTGCTGTGCTCCAATCTCTTGGAACACTGCTCCCGCGCACCTGAAGTCATTGATGAGATCGCCCGCATACTTAAACCGGGGGGCTGGGCTTACGTCTCATGGACAAACTGGTATTCCCCATGGGGAGGCCATCTCTATGCGCCGTACCACTATCTCGGGCCGCGATTTGGAACCTGGCTTCACGATCGGATCCACGGCAAGCCGGAGAAGAACGTGATCTATGAAGGACTATGGCCAGTCCACATTTCAACGATTTTGCGCAGGGTCAAGTCTCATTCCGACCTGGTGATCGAAAAGGTTGAGCCGCGCTACTGGCCGCGCCTTTCGTTCATCAGTCGGATTCCTGTGGTTCGCGAGTTGCTGTCGTGGAACTGCGTCATTCACCTGAGCCGCGTCGACTGAGTTTCTTCAGCTTTACGGTCGCTCTGATGCGACGAATGCTCCAACGGCCGGCCCTTGGGTGAGTGGACCAGCGGATACGTAGTGCGGTCAGCAGTGCCCCGCACCCTGCCAAGAGGATGGCGGCAGTCGCAAGCCAGTGTTCACTGATCAGGTCCACCGCGTAGTAGAAGTTGCCACCGTTCTTATTTGCGGGCAGCTGTGCGAGGTAGCCAAGGGGAACAAGCGCAAGTGCACCGAAAGCCAGGGTGTAGAGCCGCCTCACATTTACGCCCCACAGTCCAAGGAACAGGGCGAGCAGGGCCACTGGGGGTCCCACTCGGAGGGCGAACACGGCGGCTGCCAGCCCGCCCGCGATAAGTGGAGCAGTTGCGGCAAAGCCTTGCTTGGCGTGAGCGAGGGGATCGTTACCGGGCGCATCGTGCAGCTCGGGAATGATCATGTCTGGAGCACCGCTCAGCCGCCTGCGGCGTGTTGCCAAGAGACTTGCGCAGAGGATTAGTGCAAAGACCCCAGTTGCGCCGGCGGAGGCGAGATACGCATTGGTTGCAGTCGTCTGTGGAGTGAAGGTGAACTTCGCAACCTTGCACTTCGGCCCGACAGGCCATCCGGCTGCAAATCCGTCAATAACGCGTGGGTCGCCCAGGTCGTGAATGTGGTTCTTATCCGGGCCACAGGCTGCTCGCCAACCAAGGCTCATGCTCTCTGCCCTTACGAGCCAACCAGGTCCGTTGAAGGAAACATGAGCAAATCCATCCGAGTCTGTATTGGGGGACAGAACGGATGCAACGGTTGGCTTGGGCTGCGGCCGCGGTGGCGTCGAGGCGAGCTTCAGGTGGTCTATGCGCATTACCGGGCCTGCCGGTGTCGTGATCGCATTTGGTCCACCTGCAAGCGAAAGCTCTCTTTGTGAGCCACATGTTTGGAAGGCCATTGGGCGACCCCCGTCAAGTTGGGCGACAGTGCCCTTGACCAACCCGAGCACTGTGGTGTCGTTGCCGATGATGCTCAGCTGTCCGCATCTCGTCGCGAAGGTTCCCGTCCTCCTTGGACGCGGCGGGTTGAGCCCAGGGACAACAATTTCCCGGATTGCAACCGCTGGGAGGAGCCTGAACGACCCTGGCCCATTGGGGACCGCAGCCTTGACCACATCAATCCGAACTGACCGTGCTCGGACTGGTCTGGGGAGCTTGACCGTTCCGTCACTCGCGACCTTGATCAGGCCGGTGGCGAGACCATCAAAGGTGACTTTGACGACCGTTGGTCTTGCATAGAGCGGCAAGTCCGGGACAAGTCTCATTGACGAGATTCGCTTCGGCGCCGGGGAATTCCAAGAGATCCACGGCTTGATTCCCGTCCTGAATTCGCCAACCCACGCGGTTTTGGAGCTTGAGTCAAATGCTGATGACGCGCGGTTGATGGGGAGTCCTTCAAAGCGAGGAGACCCAGCGAATCTCCACCCTCGTTTGAGTCCGACCAGAGCATCAAATTTGGGGTCGGGAGTCCACGGTGCGCTGCTCGCCCAACCAGTTGGCCTGAACATTCTGGGCGTCGGAACATTGACCAAGCGCTTGATGGACTGTTCTGCGTCAAACGTGGCCTGCGGATCACCCGTTGGAACAGGGCCACCGTAGGCCCCGGACTCGTGGTACGGGTCAGAGGCTGTCTGGCGTGACAGGAGAACATCAATTGGGTTGTGGGAGAGGTTCATGCCGGCGATCGCCTTGGCTGCCCAGATTGGTGTTCGTAGCCATTCGCGAATACCAACTCTGGGGATTTGAATCTCGTCAATGCCACCAAGGTCAATGCCGCCGAATGTGGAGGTGTGAGTGATGCGGATTCGGATCTTGGAAACTGCGGTGTCGCCCACTCCGACCGTGTTCCAGCCGGGCATCAGCTTGATGTCTCGTTCTGGGCCGCCGTTGATGGACATCGCAATTCTGGTTGTTTGAACGAGGCCGTCGCGGTGGGGGTGGATCCGGATGGTTTTCACCTGAACGGGCTTCTTGAGCCCGACTTCGATCCATCGGTCAGCAGGTAGGAAGTCGGCTGGCGTCCAAGTGGTCTTGAGGTCTCCATCCAAGGCGGCGTATGGCCTGGCTTCGGGACGGAGGAGGAGCTGTGGGCCCTCTGGGTTGGTCACGTAGTCAACGCCGGTATAGACGGCAACAGTTTGTTTGGAGTGCCCGATGCCTTCGAAGAGGGCGTAAGACGGAACATCGGGTGAGATCTTGTCTCGTGCAGAGAGGACCGTGCCTTGGTCGTGAGTTGTTCGGGTGGCAAGCACGGTCTGGCGGCGGTTGTTGTCGGTGATGATTAGGGATGCCCCGTTGTGAACCAGGTTTCGAATCTGTCGTGCAGTCTGGTCACCGGTAAAGAGGATTGCTTGCGTGTGCGGAACGAGATTTGCCGCGGCTAGTTCCGTGATCGCGTTTGCGTCGCCGCTGACCAGAACTGAGTCTTTGCGGGAGTGGGCTCGGATGAGTCCGGGCGCGGTGCTCGCGTTTGTGTCGAGCGCGTATCGGCGGATGGCTGGGAGTTGAATGGCTTTTCCACCTCGACCAACAGCCGGCGGAACAAGCACCTTCGGCCCGTAAGTCTTGGTTGGCGTTTGCAGGATGGCCTCGCCGCGCAGTGCCTCCACCGCACTTGCCGCGTCAATCTCGCCTGACGCTTCCGGTTTGCCGTCGGCTGCAATGAGCACTTGCTGAACGCCCAGCAGCTTGAGCAGGCTGTCCAGCTGTCCAGGGACCAGGCGCCGCTGCTGAACGAGGTTGTCGACTGCAGTCAGAAGCTGGGAGCTGTGAGCGTCGGAGTATCGAACTGCATAGCGCTGGGCGACCGGCGTCCTTGTAATGGCTGGCGCGACCGGGTCGAATGTGGCGCCCCAGCTGTAAACGCCAAACTGCTGTCCGGGAAGGATCATCGCCCGGTACCCCGGCGTGGTCTGCTTGTCAAGATCCGATGCTGCCTGGCGCCAGTACGAGGGGACGTCCTTGTAGGCAAGCTGAGAGTCGATGGCTTTGCCATTGAACATTGGCCATCCGAAGGTGACTGGGAGCAGGACCAGCCCGGCAAGGATCGCCCTTCGGGCACCAACGGTTGAGGCTCTGCGGAGCATTTCGGCGCCGCCGGCACCAACGAGGCAGGACAGGGCCAGCGCCAGGAGCGGAGCGGCCTTGTAGGTGGTCCTCAGGATCTGTAGGAGTGGAATGCCGTAGTAGGCCTTGATCAGGAGGGTGTAAAGCGGCTTGCCAGGGGGGAAGCCGACGGCCATGATTGTGGAGGCACCAACGGCCAGGAGGACGAAGAATGGAACGTATGGTCGCTTCCAGATCCTGGAGAGCGCGCCGAAGGCAACGAGTGGAACAGCGAAGCTTGCTGCCACAAGGAAAGGCGCGAACAGGTACACCGTGGTCGGTGGCACTACTGGTCGACCGGCGCCGAAGCCAATCTGGAAGTAGCTGATCCAGTAGCCGAGTAGGCGAAGCGACTCGGAGACACTGTTTGTGGCCCAAATGGTTGAGGGCTGTTCGGTGAACGACAGGAAGTCGGCGCCGAATTTGCTCTGCAACGTGACCGGGATTGCCCACCAGAGCGACAGGCCGGCGACGCAGAGCATGGTCCTCCAGAGGAACGACCAGGCAGCTCTTCTTGAGCGGCCGATCACAGCAACTTCGTAGCCGACGAGCAGCAGTGGGGCCAGCAGCACCCAGATCAGCACGGCAGCGTTCACGCCGCCGCCACCGATCGCTACGAGCAGTCCTCCGGCTACTGGCCAGCGCCACCTGCGTGGCTCAAGTACCCCGCGGTGGGCGGCAACAAGGAGCCAGGGGAGAACGGCATACGCGAGGAGAGTGACCGTTCCTCGGTTGAGCTGTGTGACTACATAAGGGTTGAAGGTGAAGACCAGGCCTGCGAGCAGACGAGCCGCACCATCGTGCCGATCCCAGAGTGCGCCGATCAGACGGGAAACTCCGATTGCCCCACCGACGAGAATCAGGGCGAGCCAAACGCGTTGAACGATCCACATCGGTATCCCTGCCGCGGCACCTCCGGCGTAGAACGGAGCCATCGGGAACAGGTAGCCGACGAACTGGCCGCTCTGTACATGTCCGAGGTCGTAGGTTTGTGACCAGACGTCCACCACGCGACTGAGGAACAGGATTGGATCCGCGGTCAGGTCGCTTCGCGAGTCGGTAAACATCAGCCCTGGGCGCTGCAGGAAGGTCATTGTGGTCGCCGCAACGATCAGCAGCCGTTCTGCCCACTTGGGCGTCAGCGGGATTCTTGCTGGGGTTACCTGTGTTTCTGTGAGGGGAGCGGGCTGAGTGGTAGGAGCGGCTACCTCACCGATTTCGATCAAGCCAACTGATGCAGTGGTTTCCGCTGCGATCAGCGGTTCTACGCTTGCTGGTACGACAGCGGTCTCTTCTTGAGGCAGGCCCTCCTGGCCAGCCTCGCGTTCACCTCCTGTGCGCGGTGAGGTGCTCACTCAGTGCTCCTTGACGCGTCGAGTCGTCGGCGGCGAACTGCGACCATCTGCGCCACTAGTGGAGCGGCCACAAGCATCATCAGTGGTTCCATTGGCACGTGGTAGCGGAACTGGCCGTAGAGCACCACGGAGTAGAGAAGGAAGCTGAATGCGATGTAGGCGATCGCTGCTCGGAGCACGCTGTTGCGGAACACGCTTCGCCCAAAGACCGCGAGCGCTGATCCGAAGAGCGTCAGCAGAACAAACCAACCCATGTCGGCAATGGTGCCAAGGCGCTCGGCCCACTCATGGTTCAACGGCTTCTTTCCGTTCCCAGTCTTGTTGACCCAGTAGTAGATGGAACCGCCGTCGCCCTCTGCGATGCCCAGCATCCTCCACGGGATCAGCGCAAGGTCTTGCAAGGGGTGGGCTTTGATCCAGTTCATGGCGTCTTTTTGGAGGAGCTTGCTTTGGTCAATTTGGTAGAAGCGGCCGCTGGACGGACCGGCCTGAGCTGTCAATGAGGGAGGCGGGTAACTCTGCTTTCCGGTGGCGGTGGCGTTGTGTCCCGACCAGAAGGTCGAGCCGAAGTTTGTGCTTACGGGTATGAACCTGTGGAACGTTGAGTAGTTGCGCATTGTCCAAGGAAGAACGCAGAGGACGGCAACTCCCAAAACAACGGCAATTCGCTCTGCGAGCTGACGTCTTGGAATTCTTGGCAACCATGCGGCGAGCGGCATCAGCAGCAGAATTGGCCCCTCTCCGCGGGTCAGGGTCGCGATTCCCATGACGACGCCTGCCATCGCAGCTGTCTGGATCGTGGGTTCTCTGGAGGCAAGGATCCAGAGCATTGTCAGCAGGATGATCACGAAGAACGGCTCGGACATGAGCACGTCAGTGAAGAAGATTTGGGCTGGCATTATCGCCATTGCGATCGCGCAGAAGCGGGCTTCGATTTTCCCGAACGACTTCTCGGCTATCGCGTAGATCAGTGGAACGGCTGCAGCGCCAAGGGTGGCGTTGAGGAATTCTCCGGCAAGCGGGTTGGATCCAGTGAATCTGTAGAGCAGTGAGAGGAGGAACGGATAGCCAGGTGGCCACTGACCGAACGGCCGCCCGTCAAGGGTGGAGAAGCCCTTTCCGTCTGCTGCCATAGCCGCAACGGAGTGGTAAAAGAATGCGTCGTTGAAGGCGAAGTTGTTGCCGCGTTGGATGCTGAGAATGACAATGATGCGGAACAGAAACGCGAGTCCTGTGATGACAAACAGGAAGCGGGCATCGGGTCGGGCCGCAATTCGCCCGACACGACTGCTTAGGGCACCTCCACCCCCTGCTTGAGAAACCGTCCCCACTAGACCTCAAGCCTAGTGCCCGCAAGGATTTCACGCGCAGGGCCTCCAGTTGGCTCAAGCGCGGTACGCTTCGTTCTCTGGTTGATTTCGGCGACAGCCCAGCAGCTTCAGATTCCAAGGCAGACGGGTTCGATGCCGCATGGGCATCAGTTGATGGTGTCGAGGGCTGGATGACTGAAGGACAAGCGCGCCTTCTCTGGAAATCTGCGTCTGCCGTTCCAGCAGGCGGCAAGATCGCTGAGATTGGCTCCTACAGGGGCCGTTCCGCAATCATTTTGGCCAAAGCGGCGCCGTCCGCAGGTGAGATCGCAGCGATTGACCCTCACGCTGGGAACGACCGTGGACCACAGCAAATAGATGGCACGGTTGATGAGGGGGAAGGCGATCACGGGCTCTTCCACTCGAACCTCAAGGCAGCCGGTGTCGACGACCGGATTCGCCATGTGCGACTTCCATCGCAGGGCGCCCACGCCGCGATCGAGGGAACGCTTGAGATGCTTTACATCGATGGAGCCCATCGCTATGGACCGGCGGCAGCTGACATCCGTGACTGGGGGGCCCGGGTCTCACCAGGCGGGACAATGCTGATTCACGATTCGTTCTCGTCGGTCGGAGTCACACTCGCCCAGATTCGACTTCTTTTCCTGAGCCGTGAGTGGGAGTACATCGGCCGGTCTCGTTCCCTTGCGGAGTACCGCCGCTCTTTGCCCGCCGCCGAGGCTCGCAGGAAGAGCATCCTTTTCCAAGTCCGTGAACTCGGGTGGTTTGCCAGGAATGTCGCAATCAAGGTTTTGCTTGTTGCTCACCTTCGGCCGGTCGCCAAGCTGTTGGATCAAGGCCGTGGGGAGTGGCCTTACTGAGCCTTCCGGTCCACTTCGATCGGACCGATGTTGACATAGTGTCATTTCTCCCACGGATAGTAAAAAGCAGGTAAACTGCCGAACCATGAACGAACAAGAGAAGACTCAGGCACCTTCAAATGCAGCCCCCGCGAATGCGGATGTTGCGAT
>JAPLCH010000170.1 GCA_026392325.1 Solirubrobacterales bacterium
GACGAATGGACTTCCCCAACATTCTCCCAGCTCTGGATTCACACCATTCCTCCATCGTCGGTGACGCCGAAGCGACCATCGTCCCTTGGAACCCCGCAGAGGCGCAAGAGCAACTGATCTCCCCCGCGCAACTTTCTTAAGGTCGCGTTGTTAGCATTGGCAGTACCGGGGTTCTGATTCCAGGAGGGGAATCGGACAATGCTCTATCAAGTCAGCCGTTCGATTTACAGGTCAGTCGCGGGTGACATTCTGCCGGATCGCTATGGCGATATGGATGGAACTAACCATTTGCGGGTGCTGAAGGCATGCGAGGAAAATCTCGAGCGCCTGATGCATGATCGCGAGTACTTCGCCAAGCCGGCGAAGACGCTGTTTTGTGAAATCCGGGCCTATTTCCCGCTCGGGTCTCAGCGCAAAGTCTGGGAAACAGTTGAAGGACATATGAATGTCGCAACGCAGTACGTATCTCAGCTTCCGAAAACGGGATACGACCTGAATGGCAATCCGATCCAGTGTCGCGCTACAACGCGGCGGGGAACTTCTTGTCAAAGGGTACCGCTGGCTCACAACGGTTATTGCCCGTCGCACCAGCACCTGGCTGCCACCGAGCATCATCTCGCCACGGCAGCCTGATTAGGAGGAAACAGCCGGGTTGGCCTGATGCTTGGGCCGGCCCGGACTCCCCCCGCCGTGGCAATCTCGAAGTAGTGCACAGGCCATCTGGGGCTGTCTACCTTTCCTGCAATTCAGATTTCTTCAGAGCTCAGGAAACCATCCGCCTGAGAGGGTGGATCAAGTACTCCAAACACGCCGTAATGGTGTGCTTAGTGTGATTTTGGTCACGGGACTGCCCGAAAGTACTTGCTTTTCCTGCCATTTTCCGTAGACTAATTGACTCGCCCGTCAACGACGGCCTAGCAGAGGTCTCGGACGGAAATCTCTTAAAAATCCCCAAATAGCACAGGAATCAACATGCCTATCTCATACAAGGAATGGTCAGTCACAGTCCGAGCCCTCGCCGAAGGCGAGCAGCTCTTGACACTCCGCCGAGGTGGAGAAGAGGAACTCCAGCATGAGCGTTTCTTCCTCTACCCAACATTTGACTTTCACCGTTCTGACCTTGTCCGGGAAAGCCACCAGCCAGAGCTTGAACGAGCAATGGAAGAGGGCGTTTGGACAGACGGCGAGCCCGCCCCTGTTGAGATCGCACCAGAAGGTCATCTTCCTCAGCCAGACCGGATCCGCATCCGCGCCTGGGCCGAAGCCGTCCAACAGTGGACCATCACTGACCGCAGGATCCTCAACGAGCTTTCACCATTCCATGTTTGGGCTCCCGACTATGCTGAGCGCCGTCTCGGCTGGCGTCGCCGCGATCCCCTCCACCTTGTCCTGCTCCGTACACACCGGATCCCGCGCCCTGTAACGGTCCGCGTGAACGATGAGTACGCGAACGGTTCAATCTGGGCCGAGATCACGCGTGACCTTCCATTCGAAGGAACACCGGTTCTCGCAGAGACTGAGTTTGACCAAGCAGCTGAGCAGATCTCCAGCATCGTTGAGCGGTCAAACAAGCGCGCTCCAGCCTTCGTCTAGCCCCTAACGGCCGGACTCAGTACCAAGCAGGGCCCTGGCATCCGCTTCTGCTGATGCCGGGACCATTACGTCACGAGGTCCCGCAGCAAGAAAATCGGGGACGTCAAAGCCCCCAGAACGCAAGAGAAGCGCCGGAATACCGGCGCTCTCCAGACGTGCAGCGAGCATCTCCCCCTCTGGCTGGTTGTGGGCCACGGCAACGCGGACCATTCCCTCCCCCATTATCAGACCACCTCCATTGGGGCAAGCTCTGAAACCCCTCCGCGGATGAACCAGCCTCGGACATCCGCTGCTGGCTGATCCTCTGCAATCCCGTTCGGGTCGTAACCCATCAGCCCGAGAATCATGTAGATCGCATCCGGATGAAAGGCCAAGTTTCTATCTGTCTCTGAGGGGACAGGATCGCTGCGTGTGTGGGAGTGGTAGATCACTCCCAGATCCCAGCCGTTGTCCCAGATCTCTTCCTCAATCCGAAGCTGCTCCACTGGATCGAGTTCATATCGAAGCGGACTCGCGGCCGTGTTCGTCGCTGGGTAGACCTTCACCGCAACGCCATCCGTCGATGCAACCATGCCACAGCACTCATTTGGGAACTCCTCGCGTCCGTGCACAAGGATCTCCTCCATCAGTTCCGAAGCTATCTTCACGGCTCTGCTTTCAGCTCTTCTCGACATATGCTTTGTCAGCTGCAGGTTCCGGGTCCACGAGAGCTGTTAGCTCCTCATGGGATGGAACTGCATCGCTGACTGA
>JAPLCH010000055.1 GCA_026392325.1 Solirubrobacterales bacterium
CAGAACCCTTGGTCCCAAGTTCGGCCCGGATATGCCCAAGGCAGCAGCTGCGGTCGCCGGGCTTGACCCAGCCCATGTTGGTCAATCACTCAAGGACGGCTCAGCGATCCACATCAATGTCGGGGGGACAGAACACCTCTTGGCAGCTGAGGATCTGCTTATCACCATGCAACCACTGGACGGGTACCAGCTCGAGCGCGAAGGCTCACACGCCGTCGCACTTGACCTCAACTTGGATGACGACCTGCTGCTTGAAGGCCTTGCCCGTGAAATCGTTCACGCAGTCCAAGCCGCCCGTCGGGACTCAGGGCTCGACATCTCCGACCGCATCAGCTTGAGCCTCGGTGGCGACGAGCGTCTGATGGAAGCTGCTGATCGCCACGGGGACTACATTGCTTCCGAGGTGCTCGCGGAGGAACTCACACTGCGAGCCGACTCAGGTGAAAGCGAAGTCACGATTGACGGACTGACTTTGTCCGTCTCGCTTGTTCGAAGCTGAGAGCTAGCTGTTGGGGCCGGGTTCGGCGGCCTTGAGTGCGTTGAGCACATGGGCCATCCCGGCGAACATCCAGGCAGTTGACCAGCGGATGTAGTGAACGCCGCCGGCTCGCCCACGAGCTCCGCGTGGCCGGTAGCGAAACGACCCGTCGGGGTTGCCAAGCTTGGGCATGACCGCGGCAAGGACTTCTGTCGCGAATTCGGCCTCTCCAAAGTCTGGAAGGATCAGGAGGGCTTGGCCAGCGGCAGTTGGGTCAAGCGGTGCATCCTGAGTGTCGTAATAGCGCGGGATGGCCGAGTCAGTGAAGAACACTGCGCGGTAATGGTCCCAGCCACGCTGAACAGTCTCGTCGAAGGACCGATCGCCGGACAGGTTTCTGTAAGTGGAGAAGCATTCAAGGATGTACGCAGTATGAAAGTGGTCTTCCCAAGAGCGCGGGTCATCCCCGACCGCGTAGGCCCAGCCGCCGTTTTCCTTCTGTTGGCGGGCAGTCCATCTGGCACTTGATGCTGCGGCTTCCAGGGCGTTGGCATCATCCAACCCGGCGTCAATTGCCTGGGCAATCAGGCGAGTCCCCTTCATGGTCGCGTTGACTACCGCCTGCTGGTCGGCTGGCGAGTAGGACCAGCACCAAGCATCGTCCGTTTCGTCAACCCGGTTCAGGTCATTGAGGACGAATGCCGCGCTGTCCAAGAGCAGCTCTTGTGCTGACGCGTCATTGAACACCTGCCATGCGCGGTGAAGTCCATTGCAGATCATTCCGGTGGCAACCACGGTGGGAAAACCTGCTGGGGTTCGGTGGGCTCCAGGGCGCCCCTCCCATGGGAATGGATAGCCCCAACAGGACCCGCTCCAACCAGGGGACCTGGTCTCCTTCAAGTTTGTGATCCAGCGACTTGCTTCAGCCGCTGCCTCACTGTGATCCAGCAGGCCGGCGTCAGCAAGGTCAGCGAGGCCCTGGATGTAGAGCCCGACCGTGACCGGGTTCCTCTGCTTGGGCGTGCGAAGCAGTGGACGCAGGTTGATCGGTGCACGCAGCACAACCTGTTGGATGCCGAAACGAAGCAGCCAACTTGATCGGAAGAGTGGAAGCTTGAAGAGCGGCGAGGTGAGCGTGTCGTAGGGATCCCATCCCTTCAGGTCGGAGTCACTAAGCAAGAGGCGACTCGTCAGCGCCGATTGAACCACGGTTTCGCGTGAGGCCTCACCTCGCATGAGACATCAATATCCGCGCTGTCATTAACTTTCGGCCGCGGAGCGCATCGCCAAGCATCAGCTGGCGTTCCGAGCTCTGATGGTCTCCCTAATGGTCATGACCAAGAAGCGAAAGTTGGAAGTTGCGTAGCGGCGCCATAGGCGGCGAGGCTCTTGATAAACGCGCCATCC
>JAPLCH010000177.1 GCA_026392325.1 Solirubrobacterales bacterium
TAGATACCAGATGACAAGTAGCGCCAGCCATCGTCACAGACGATGAATACAACATTGCCCTCGTCCATCTCGTCGGCGATGCGAACCGCAACACGTGCGATCGCGCCTGATGACACACCAGCAAAGAGACCCTCCTCGTCGAGCAGCTTGCGGGTCCAAAGGACCGCATCCCTGTTGCTGACGAAGATCTTCCGGTCCAGAAGTGAAATATCAATGATTGGCGGGATGAATCCATCGTCCAGTGAGCGAAGGCCCTGGACTGGCTCTCCCTGCATCGGCTCTGCGGCGACGATCTTGCAATCGGGCATCTCTTCCTTGAGCCTGCGACCAACGCCCATCAGCGTTCCTCCCGTGCCCAAGCCAGCCACGAACGCTGAGATCTCATCAAGCTCCTCGAGTATCTCCGGCCCGGTGCCGTTGTAGTGCGCAAGGGGATTGGCTGGATTGCCGTACTGGTAGGGCATGTAGATCGATGGATCCTTCTCGGCAAGATCGAGAGCCATCTCTACAGCTCCGTTGGACCCCTTGTTGCCCTCTGAGTAAATGATCTCGGCCCCATACATCTTCAACAACTGGGTTCTCTCAGCTGTGACGCTCTCTGGCATGACCACGCGCAGGTTGTAGCCCTTGCGCCGGCAAATCATTGCCAAGGCAATTCCCGTGTTTCCGCTGGTTGGCTCAAGGATCGTCATTCCCGGACCGATCGCTCCCTTTTCCTCAGCGTCCTCAATCAATGCTCGGGCAACACGGTCCTTGATTGAACCGGTCGGGTTGCGATTCTCAAGCTTGGCCCAGATGCGAACACCGGGCTTGGGAGACAGGCGTTTGAGCTCCACCAAAGGGGTTGCCCCAATGGATTGGACAATGTCACCGAAGCGGCCACCGCACGGGCGGTTGAGAAGAGGGTCTTTCATGACTCTGAACCTGGGGTAAGTCTAGCGCCACGAGCGCCCCGGCCCAAACTTTCGACTGTCAGCTGCCGCCGGCCATGGCTGGAAGGATCACAACATGGTCTCCGTCACCAACGGATGTCTCAAGACCATCAAGCACACGAACATCCTCGTCGTTGAGATACACGTTGACATAACGGTTCAGCGCGCCGTCAGCACCAAAGATCTGGTCCTTGGTGGCGGGAAACGAAGTGACCAAGCTCTGGAGGACCTCTCCGATATTTGAGCCTGAGGCCTCAACTTCACGTTCGCCGCCGACACTCGGGCGAAGGACAGGTGGGATTCGTACGGAAGCCATCCCAGAACCCTAGTGACCGCCGGAGCAGAAGGCGTCGTAGTCAGGGAAAACACCCATCTCGTCCTGCGTGATTGAGTCCGGATCGCGTGAGCAGATTGGGCATTCAGGGTCGCGCCCGATCTTCAGCTCAGTGAACGATGTTGCAAGTGCGTCATAAAGCAGAAGGCGCCCGATCAGAGGATCGCCCTTCTCCAGGATCAGCTTGACGACCTCAGTTGCCTGAAGCAGGCCCATGGTGCCCGGAAGCACTCCAAGGACGCCGTTGGCACCGCATGATGGAGCGAGCTCCGGCGGTGGTGGAACTGGGAAGAGGCAGCGATAGCAAGGGCCCTCATAAGGAGAGAAGACGGACAGCTGCCCCTCAAAGCCAAGAATAGAAGCTGAGACCACGGGGATCTTGAGGCGCACGGAAGCGTCATTCAGCAGGTAACGGGTTGGAAAGTTGTCGAGACCGTCAACGACAATGTCGTACTCGGGCAGGATGTCCATGATGTTCTCTGACCCAATCCGATATGGGTACTTGACAACCTTCACATCCGGGTTAAGCGCGTTGATGGCGACTTCTGCCGAGTCAACCTTCAGCTCCCCCAGTCGATCCTCCGTGTGGATGATCTGACGCTGAAGGTTGCTGCGGTCAACGGTGTCCCCATCAATAATTCCCAGCGTCCCGACTCCGGCAGCGGCAAGATAGAGCGCAGTTGGAGAACCCAGTCCGCCAGCACCCAGCAGGAGCACCTTGGCATCAAGCAGTTTCTGCTGACCTTCGAGACCAACCTCATTGAGCAGGAGGTGTCGGCTGTAGCGATCTGCCTGTTCCGTCGTGAGTGTCTTCTTGACCTCAACTGGGAGTCCGGCGTCCTTCCAGAGGGTGATCCCGCCGGTCATCGAGGCGACATCCTGGTAGCCGAGGTCCTCAATCAGAGTCTTGGCTGCATAAAGCGAGCGAAGTCCGGCGGCGCAGTAGAGAACAACTGGAGTGGAACGGTCAGGCGCAACATTCTCAATCCGCATCTCAAGGTATGAGCGTGGGATGTGAACGGCACCGGGAACATTGCCGGTGGCCCATTCTCCATCCTCGCGAACATCAACCACGACTGTGCCTTCCGGCAGACCCTCGTGAACTTCTCCGGGCCCGATCTCACGGATGCGTGACTTCACATCAGCGGCAAATTCCGCAGCGGACTTCGCGCCAGAGGTACCTGTGTCTTGGACTGAGCCTTCCATAGTTCAGACAGGATAGCCGGGAAATACAAGTACGCTCCCCAAGTGGTCTCAAACCGCAACAAACTGGTTGCCCTGACGGGCCTGACGCTGCTCCTGATTGCAGTGGGGTTACTCGCGTTCTCCCGCCCTTCAGGTACAGACTCGCCTGACTCGGGCTACTCCGGTTCACTGATGCCTCCCAATGTTCCGCTCGCCGATTTTCACCTGCAAACTGAGACCGGCCGTCAAGTCTCACTTGCGAGCCTCAGGGGAAAGACATCGATAGTCACGTTCCTCTACACGAGCTGCAGGGACAGCAGATGACCGGCAGGATGCACTGGGCTCTTGGGTCTCCTGCCCAGGCCGTGACAGTCTGGAATGCATGGGGAGTGGCCGGACAGGCCACGAGTACAGACCACAGTGCCTATGTGTTCGTCCTTGACAGAGACGGGCGGCGGTGCGTCTCATGGCCAGCAACACAGCTGACGCCAGAGGGACTTTCACACGACATCAAGCTGCTTGAGTCGCGTAACGGCGTCTGCCGCGCCTAAAGCCACCCGCTTCACAGACAGACACCTGCAATTCGCCTTAGAACGCCAAGCGCCACCCCGCTTGGGTGTCGCTACCGGTTGCCCTGAAGGAGGTCAGGGCAACCGGTAGCCGTGCTGCTGGCGCCAGGGTCGGCGCCAGCCATCCATCCGCCCAGCTAGCAGGCAGTTACCGTCTTGTTCGTATTGCTCGCTGGACTTGGTGCTGCCGTCTCACCCTTGAGCTTCGAGTAGGTCACCTTGGTTGTGACCGTGAACTTGTGTGCTGGACAGGATGCCCCCACCTTGAGGTAATTGGCCTTGGTGGTCTTGAGGGCAAAGTCCGTGAGGACAATTCCTCCGGTCAGCTCGCCGAGACCAGCACCCGTCCCGTTCATTGCGGGAATGATCACAGTCAGGCGGTTCTTGCACTGATTCGCCGTTCCTCCGAATGCGAGCTGGGCGAGACTGTTGTCGTTGGCGAAGATGATGTTGCACCCGTTCAGCTTCTTCGCGTTCTTGGTGTCGTTGAAAGCAAAGCCCTTCCCGGTTGCATCCGCGCCGGACTGCTTGTTGTTGCAGGCAGCACTTGGCTTTGGAGCGCCCTTTGGTCCGTAGCACCACCACTGGTTCTTGAGGATTCCGCCCTGGTAGGCGGTCACCTTGACCCAGACGTCGCCGACAGGCAAGCAACTTGGACCGCTTGCTCGCTCTGGGCCGGTCGCGTAGGTGCGCGAATACTGCGTCGCATCGTCAATGTTGCATGCGGTGGCAGCTCCGGTGATTTGCTCCCTTGCAGTCGCCACTCCTCCGTTCAGAAGCGCCCAACCAGTGCCGATCACAGACGAGGCACAGTTCGCCGCAAGGAATGCCGGTGTGGCGTACTCGCTCTGGTTGCAGACAGGACCCGCAGCTTTGTTGATTGTGGAACCTGCCGGAAAATCCATTGACACAAAGCCAACGGGGTTCGTCTTCCCGGTGCCACGAGTTGATGCTGCGTCACGTGTGGACAGATACGCGTCAAGCTTCACGTAAGACTTGACTTTCGGCTTCGCCCCGGATGTCGGGACAATTTTCACATCCGACTGTTGCACCAGCGCCGCGGACGAAACCGCGGGAATGGCAAGCAACGCTAGCGCTGCAATGAGTGTGGTTACAACCTTCATTAGTTCCCTCCCCTGGGACACCTGCACTCCGGTTCAGTGCAATTCTGGCCCGGAAGAAGAGCACCGTGGGCAAAGCTTCGGTAAGGGTTCGGATTTAGCTCGTGATCCCCGAAGTGCCCAAAGCCCAGTGTGACGCCCTAGGTCTAGCCGATAGACGCAAAACGGCCCCGCCGGTAAGACGGGGCCGTAATGAAAGCCAGAGCAGAGCTGTGTCGCTGTCAGCTCAGACGCGACACTTCTGTGAACTTGAGACAGTCTGTGATGCTGGGGCAGTCCCGGACTCCCCCTTGAGCATGGAGAAGACAACCTGGGTGCTCACCGTCCAAGTCTTGTTGCTTGGGCATTTACCAGCCTTCAGGTAGTTGGTCTTCGTGATCTTCAGTGCGAAGTCAGTCAGCACAATTCCGCCAGGGAGCTCGCCCAGGCAGGTAGAACATCCGTTGAGCGCCGGAATAATCACGGTCAAACGGTTCTTGCACAGGTTGGTCACGCCACCGAACGAAAGTGGAGCCACACCATTGTCATTGGCAAAAATGATGTTGCAACCGTTGGCCTTCTTCGCATTGGTGAGATCGTTAAACGTTCCACCTGTAGGACCGCTGGCGAGCACCTTCCCGTTTGCATCTCCGCCTGACTGCTTGTTGTTGCAAGTAGCACCAGCCTTCGGAGCGCCGGCATCGCCGTAGCACCACCACTGCGCCTTCAAGACAGCACCCTGGTAGGCAGTGACCTTGACCCAAATGTCACCCTGAGGCAAGCAGTTTGGACCACTGGACGTGAACCCTTCATAAGTAGCCATATAAGTCGACTTCTCAGCAGTGGCGCAGTAGCTGGCAGTACCAGTCAGCTGCAGCTGAGCAGACGTCGAACCATTATTGAGAATGGCCCAACCGGTACCAATCACCGAAGTCGCGCAAAGCGTCTTCAGCAACGAAGGAGCCGTGTACTCACTCTGTGCACAAACAGGACCAGCAGCCTTGTTGATCGTCCCTCCCGCGGGAAATGTCATAAAGACCTTGCCAACAGGGTTTGTCTTGTACGCCCCACGCGTTGACGCTGCATCGCGAGTCGACAGGTAAGAGTCCAACTTCACATACCCCTTGCCTTTCGGGTCACCGGTCCCACTCGTCGGGCTGGCCTTGACTATCGCCTGCTGTGACAGGGCCGCCGATGCCGCCGGCACAAAACCAACTGAGACGGCCAATGCAGTGGCTCCAATCAAAATTCTTCTCATGATCTCTCCTCCATGCTCCTGTCTGCCGCGCTTGAAACCCAGCAGGGATTTTGACTTCTGTGAATTATCTCACAGCAAGGTGAGAAGTTTCAAAAGTCGGGGTAAAAAGTTGGTAGCGCC
>JAPLCH010000249.1 GCA_026392325.1 Solirubrobacterales bacterium
ATCGGCACGGTCCTCCTCGTTGAGGCTCCCGGTGCGAGGGGAAGTTCGATCCGAAGCATTCCGTCTTGGTAAATGGATCTTGCCTGATCAGCGACAACCTCTGCTCCCAGGTGCACTGCGCGCTGAAAATTGCCCGTTGGGATCTCAAGCTGCTGGTAGAGCCGGCCCGAGGCATCACTTGAAGGCCGGTGCCCTGTGAGGACAAGCTCGCGGCCCTGGATTTCAATCTCAACCGCATCCGGGTCAATTCCTGCGATCTCCGCGACGACGCCTGCGCGCGCCGGAGGACCCTCCTCGTAGAACACATCAATCGGAGGGCTGAACGCAGCCCTCGGGCGTGAGAGACCGGACCGTTCAAGCATGTCGCCAAACAGTTCATCCATTTCCTTGCGCATCCGTTCGAAGTTGGAGAACGGATCTCGTCTGGTGCTCATTCCATTCACCTTATCCCGAGCTAGGGGACGCGAGGAGAAGGGGTCACAAATCCCAGCTGAGGCCTTCACGGGCAACATCAACGGCCCCGCCAAACACTTCCGCTGCTGCGAGCCGCGACCCTTCGAGGTCAAGGCAGTCGCTGGCGTGAGTCAAGACCAGCCGTCCCGCTCCGGCGTCTCTTGCCATCAGGCCGGCTTGCACCGGGGTCAGATGGCCTGACTCGACACCGTCGGGACCTTCGTGATTGACGGGAAGGGTTGCCTCCACCATCAGGATGTCCGCGCCCTTGGCGAGGTCAACAAGTGAGTCAGACACGCCACAGTCGGCTCCATAAACAAATCGTCCACAACCATCAGAGCTGATTGCCATGGCATAGGCGGGAATGAAGTGTGGAACTTCAGTCATCGTGAAATTGATGTCCCCCACTTGGATTCCACTCTCAGGGTCGTAGTGATCAACATCAAAAGCGTCATCCATAAGCGTCGGGCTGTCGAAGGCTCCACAGATGGTCCGCAGAACGCCCGCCCCTCCTGGCGGCAGGTGAAGCCTGACCCGATCACCCGCTTTCTGGGGCCCGTAGAGCAGCGCGTAAGCGAATGGGATGAGGTCAAGGATGTGATCACCATGTGGATGGCTGATGACGACCGCGTCAAGCTCCCTGTGGTCAATGCGACCTCGCAGCTTGCCGAACACGCCGTTCCCGCAATCAACAAGAACTCTGGTTGTGTCCGTTTCCACGAGGTAGCCGCTGCAGGCACCATCAGCATCCTGCCAGGCGGGGGAACGTCCGATGACCGTGACTTTCATTCTTGTTCGCTCTGTTTTCTTCAGCTTGGACGTGGCACTCAGGCCTTCATTGAACCTGAGATGTGGTTCTAGTGTGAGACTCTAACTCTGATGAGCCAGCTCGTGCCAATTGCCACAGGGTCCGGATCAACTTTTAACTGGGCCCTTCTTATCCTCGGACTTCTCCTGATGGCCGGCGCGCTGCTCGCCGAACTCACCCGCAGAGGGTTCCTCAGCATGGTCGCGCTCTATGTGATCACCGGGTTGGTTGTTGGCAACAGCGGCTTTGGCTGGCTCCACTTCAGCCCACAGTCTCCGTTTGTGGGAGACCTGACCGTGATCGCACTTGTGGTGATCCTTTTCAGGGATGGGCTTGAGGTTGACGGCGGCCTTCTGAAGTCAAGCTGGGCGCTGCCAGCGAGAAAGCTTGTTTTGGCAATGCCGATCACGGCAATCCTGATTGCGCTGATGGCCCACTGGGTAATTGGAATCGACTGGACCTGGTCATTCCTCCTGGGGGCGCTGCTCTCACCGACTGACCCAGTGCTCTCATCCTCCGTGGTCACCAACCCGAGGGTTCCAGCTGTGATCCGGAACTCACTCAACCTTGAGTCCGGTCTCAATGACGGCCTTGCCCTTCCAGCCGTTCTGGCTCTGGTAGCCGTGCTCGAACATTCAAGCCACTTCGTTCTCTGGACATTCCTGCTGCGCGATGTCGGCGGTGGGATTCTCGTGGGCCTCGTTCTTGCATTCATCGCTTCTCGCACCATGCCCTCCGGCGTCGGGCACCTGGAGCGCCATCTGGTCTCGCTGTATGCCCTTGGCGCGGCGCTCCTCACCTACGGCTTCGCAGTGCTTGCAATCCACGCCAACGGTCTGATCGCCGTCTTCGTTGGTGCGATCGCGCTTGGCCTGATGCGCAACGACATCTCAGAGGCCTTTTGTGAGCGAGCCGACGACATCGTGGAGATTGTGAAGCTGGGCGTCTTTGTTGTGTTCGGCGCCGTGATCTCACTCGACTCAATCTTCAGCTGGGGCTGGGCCCCATGGCTGATCGTGGTCACGACCTTCCTGATCGCCAGACCAATCGGCGTTGGCGTCTCCTTGGCCGGCACGGGACTCCCAAAGAGCACCAAGGCGTTTATGGCCTGGTTTGGACCCAAGGGAGTCGCAACGATGAGCTTCTCCCTGCTCGTGCTCGGTCGAGTCTCTGGCAGTCAGGAAATATTTGACATCGCCGCGCTCTGCGTGATCGTTTCGATCATCGTCCACGGGCTGACTGATGTGCCTGGTGCGAACTGGATTGGCAAGCGCAACCTTGCCCCCGACAATGCGGAGAATCAGACTGCTGCGTGAATTTCCGCCTGCTCTTGAGCAGTCGGAAAGGCCCAAACAGTCTGAATGCGACGCTCCTCACGGAAGTGAAAGCGCATCTGACTTGGTGCTTTCAGCCCATCGGCTGAAAGCGGGCGGAATGTGGCGCATGGAGAGGGATCCGGGAGGGCACAAAGGCCATTGGCTCCAAAGTGACAGCTTGCGCAGGTCGGCTTCGGTGCTGTCCTCCTTTTTGCCATCCGATGAGTCCCCTTTTGTTCCCCGGGCCGCGCTTCGATCCGGTTCCCGCATACCACCGCACCTCGCCCCCTTGCGCAAGCATCGTTCCCGCTGTTCGCGAACTTTTTATTCCCGAGTCTCGTAGCCTCGGTGAGACAAATGCGAATTCTGATCACCGGCCTGACCGGATTTATCGGGGGTGAACTTGCCCCAGTGCTGCTTGAACGCGGCCATCAGCCCGTCGCACTCGTGCGGGATCCAATCCGGGTACCCAACAGTCTCAAGCGCGACATTGAGATCATCACCGGAGACGCACTGGATGCGGAAGACCTGCGCTTCGCAATGAATGGCTGTGACTCTTTCGTCTGGCTCCTGCATTCAATGGAGGCATCGGGAAGCACAGAAAGCTTCGCCGAGCGAGAGGGCCGCAGTATTGACTGCGCCATCTCGGCTGCCAAGGCAAGCGGGGTTGAGCGCGGTGTCTACCTGGGTGGCATCGCCCCTGAGGGACCAGCGTCAGAGCATTTGCAGAGCAGGCTTCAGGTCGAAACTCGACTCCTTGAGGAACTTCCTCTTTCAACCGCGCTAAGAGCCTCCATTGTGATCGGCGCCCATTCCCGGTCCTTTCGCTTCCTCGTTCGCCTTGTTGAACGGATGCCTGCTCTCCCGCTTCCGTCTTGGCGTGACAACAGGACCCAACCGGCTGACAGCCGTGATGTGGTCAAAGCCCTGGCGCTTGCGCTTGAGGGAGCCGCACCGGGCGAATCCTTGGATGTCGCCTCCCCAGATGTTGTGTCGTATGGGGACCTGATTGAACTGATCGCGGATCGCATGCTCGTCAGCCGCCCCACGATTGGTCTTCCATTCTCACTGAGTCGGATGACCGGCCCGATTGCTGCGGCTCTGGCCAGCGAGGATCGTGAGCTGATCACCCCGTTGATGGGCAGCCTTGGAGTTGACCTCCTCCCCCGAGCTGACGGACTGGCGCACCTTGGGATCAAGTCACACAGCCTTGAATCTGCGATTGACCGCGCACTGTTTGACTGGGAGCAGGAAGAGGAGCTCGCTGCCAGATGAGTGACCCCTCCGCAGTTGAAACGACAATCCTGATCCCTGCCACTCCCGAGGAAGTCTGGGCTGTAGCCCTTGACCCCCATCGGCTGGAGGACTGGGTGACCATCCACCGCAAGCTGCATGAGGCCCCAGACCGGCCCTTGAGGGAAGGCGACAGGATTGTCCAGACGCTCGCATTGCGGGGCGCCCCGTTCAAAGTGACTTGGAAGGTGGAGGACTTGGACGAGCCTCACCGTGCCGTGTGGGTAGGCCGCGGACCGGCGAGGTCTATTGCGCGCACCGAGTACAGGCTTGAGGCCAAGAAGAAGGGAACGTTGTTCCACTACTCAAACAACTTCCAGCCCCCAGGTGGTCCAATCGGCCGGATCGCAGCAAACGCCTTGGTGGGCGGCCTGCCCAGGACCGAGGCGGAAGCTTCGCTAAAGCGCCTCGCAGCTCTGCTCTCAG
>JAPLCH010000154.1 GCA_026392325.1 Solirubrobacterales bacterium
AACGCAACCAGGGCAACAATCACAACCTTTGGAGCAAGGTCATAGCCAAGCCAGACCACGAGCAGACTCGCGATAACGGGGATCGGGACCGTCTGGGTGGCGACAAGCAGGGGATAGAGAGACTGCCTGAGAGTTCTGGACAGGTGGATGGCAACAGCCGCCGCGGTGGCAACGACAAGAGCCAATGTGAGGCCGAGCAAGAGTTCCCCGGCCGTCGTTAGAAGGGCGGACCACAGAAGGCTTCGGTCACGCCAGAGTGACTCCCCGACATCCACGGGTGAGGGCAGGACCAACTGATCCACTCCGGACAGCACGCAGTACAGCTCCCAGAGACCAAGAAATGCTGCAATGACGAGAAGGGCGCGGATCATCCTTCGACCCCCAGAAAGGCGAGTATTTGCTCGCGTGACCCCAAGACCTCATCTGATGTCCGATCCCGTGGGGCTGCTGACGCGGGAGCTACCTCCGCGATCACAGAGGCTGGACGCTTGGAAAGGACAAGGATTCGATCGGCGAGGATCGCGGCTTCCTCAACGTCATGAGTCACCAACAGCACAGTACGGCCGGCCTCAGGCAGTGCGTCAAGGAGCCAGTTGCGTGCCTCAATCCGACTCAGCGCATCCAGAGCAGCGAATGGCTCATCAAGCGCGATCACAGGTCTGCCCGTCATCAGCGTTCTCGCCAAGGCAACCCTCTGGCGCATCCCGCCGGAAAGCTCATTGGGGCGGACCGACTCAAAACCCTCAAGACCAAGGCGGGAGAACCACTCTCGGGCCGTGTCTCTGGCATCAGATTTGGATGCGCCCTCAGCGCGCAGTCCGAGCGCCGCATTGTCCAAGGCGCTTGCCCAAGGCATAAGCAGGCCGCGCTGCGGCATCAGCGCAATCGGATCTGCCTGCACGGCTCCCAGATCAGGCTCAATAAGTCCACAGGCAAGCTCCAAGAGCGTGCTCTTTCCACACCCATTGGGGCCAACTATCGCCACGGTTTCCCCAGTCGCAACCTGCAGGTCAATCCCGTCCAGAACCTGAAGTCTTGCCTTGTCAGCTTTGTGCCCGCGTTGCGGACGGCTGAAGCTGACCTCTGTCAGCTCGACTGCAATTGACTCGCTCATGTCACTTGGAGGGCGGGAGATGGCGAGGATTGGCCAGCGCGTCCACGAAATCCCCAAGCTGCGCGGCAGTCCAGCACTCGAAGGTGGTGCAGTACTCGGAATACGAGTCGATAACCGAATCGCCGTAGTTCCAATAGAGCTTGGGTTCAGGGTTGAGCCAGAAGGTTCGTCCAGCCCGTGCCGCAATCTGGCCAAACAGGTCCTCGCGAGCAGGCCTGCCATTAGTCCGGGCGTCACCCAACACGATCACGGTGGCACGCGGATGAAGCTCCGACTCGATCAGCTTGAGGAACTCAAGCCAAACACGGCCGTAATCGGTGTAACCACTCACATCGGCAACACCCGCGTCACTGGTGATCGCACGGGATATCTTCTTGAAGTCCCGCTCTCTGTCGAACAGCTCTGTGACTTCACTGATCCGTTCGATGAAAACGAATGAGCGCATCTTTCTGAATGAGTCATGCAGGGCGTGGAGGACCGCAAGAAAGAAGATTGATGCTGACGTGACTGAAGTCGAGACATCGCAGAGAACAAAGATCTCAGGGCGCTTTGGCCGCTTCGGCCGCTGGTGAAGAACCACTGGAACGCCGCCCGTCTGAAGTGACGCCCTGACCGTCCTGCGCACGTCAATCGCAGAGCTCTGACGCTGCCCCTTTAGGAGCTGGCCGCTGGTCGCGAGCTTGCGTCGAAGCTGTGCCACAACCTTGTGGATCTCCGCAAGATCAGCTGCTTGGCCAGTCGGAAGGCCGCGCTGAAGGTCTCCAAGCGGACGGGCAGGTGGAAGGCTGCGAGTGCGTTCGATTGTCTGGCGCTCAAGCTCACGGCGAACCTCACGCTCAAACTCGCGAAGTCGATCACGTGGGACTCCCTCAGCCCTTGCGTCCTCGGGTGGAAGGTCCGGCTGGGGTTCCGAGCGAAGACCCAGCGACCGCCTGATTCGCTGGACGTCAACTCCGACCACTCCGCTGCCGCCCTGTGTCTGGCCGAAGGCTGCAACTGCAAGGCGCGCCATGTCTCGGAGGCTCCCTTCCCCTCCCTCCTGGAGTGCTGTGGCGATCTGCTGCTTGAGCGCTTCAAGGTCAATTCGCTGGGCCTGCTCGCCGCCCGGGTCCTTGCCAGCGACTTCCTCTCCACGCTGAAGTGCGGTTTCTTCAGCCTTCCGGAAGAAGAACCTCTCAAAGACCACCTCAAATATCCGCAAATCCTCCGGTGACTTGGCAAGGGTGGCTGAAAGGGCGCCGTGGACGGCCGCGCGGTCGCTCCACTGGACGTGACCAATTGCCGCTGCCGCATCCAGAAGCTCCGCAGTTCCCGCGGCTACACCTTCGGCTCTCAGCTCCCGAGTGAAGGCGAGCAGGTTCGAATCGAACCCAGCGCTTGTCTGAGAGTCAGCTGGCACTCGCGGCATCGCCGCCGTCAAGCTTCACGCCAACCCGCTCGGCAACCGTGTCAAGGTCGCTGCGGTGCTTGACGATTACGCTCATCGTCTCGCGGAAGACCTTGGCGTCAATGTCGTCGGCGCCAAGCAGGAGAAGTGCTCGAGCCCAGTCGATGCTCTCAGCGATCGAAGGGGGCTTCTTGAGGTCCAGCCCGCGGATCTCAGCGACAAGCTCGATCAGACGCGAAGCGACAGCAGCCGGAAGGTCTGGGGTTTTGAGCCTGATGATTGCGAGCTCGTGCTCAGCCTCCGGATAATCGATCCAGAGGTACAGGCAGCGGCGCTTGAGGGCTTCTGTCAACTCGCGAGAGTTGTTCGAGGTCAGGAGAACGACAGGGTGTGACCGTGAGGTCATGGTTCCAAGCTCAGGGATTGAAACCTGAAAATCGGAAAGGAGCTCGAGCAGCATCGCTTCGAACTCCTGGTCGGTCTTGTCAATCTCGTCCACGAGAAGCACAACCGGCTCCTCAGAGGTAATCGCCTCAAGCAACGGACGTTCGAGGAGGAACTCCTCGCCAAAAATGTCGTCCTGAACCTTGTCCCAGCCGCTGTCGGCGGATTCGGCTTGGATTCGCAGCAGCTGCTTGCGGTAGTTCCACTCGTAGAGGGCCTTGGCCTCATCCAGCCCTTCGTAACACTGGAGGCGAATCAGGTCACGGTCAAGAACACGGGACAGTGACTTTGCAAGTTCAGTCTTGCCCACGCCAGCTGGACCCTCAACCAGGACGGGCTTGCCCAGTTTGATTGCAAGCCAGGCTACGAGCGCTGTCTGCGTGTCGGCAAGGTAGCCATCCGCTGTCAAGCGGCTTGCGAGTTCTTCTGCGGTCTTGGGTGTGTTGGACACGGCGCCAGAATGACAGGTTGGACCCCCGTGGGGGTCAGCGATCGGACCTTCGTCGGCCTTTTGGCTTCTGAGTGGGAACGTCGTCGAGTGGGATTGACAGCTGTTCGAGGGTCGGGTCGTCTGCCGGTTCCCCCGGGGCAGGCTCGGCTGGAGGGGTGGATGAGCGACGTGGTGGCTCTACTCCACCAAAGTGCAGCTGTGTCTCCGCAGAGTCTTCAGTTGGAATCGCGATGGTTGCAGCGCCAACTGGGTCGGCGTGCGTTCGCCGGGTCCGTCGGATCCTTGGCTCGGGGATGTGAGCCGCCTTGATCCTGAGTCCGGCGCCCATCAGTGCCACGGCTCCCGCAATTGCCAGCATGAATCCCCATTCGATTCCCGTGTCAACACCGACGTGGCTTGGGGGAGAGACCAAGACCCTCCAGATCAGGAGAATCAGACACCAGGCACCACCGACAGCAATAACTCCGCCATCGCCACCAGGGAGGTGAAATGCCCGGCGCTCACCTCTGGCAAAGAGCATCACCAGTGTTGCCCCGCAGACGAGCAAGATGGACGCTTCCACAAAAGTGAAAGCGGCAAAGCCAGTCAGGGAGTAGGAGACGGCCTTGCTGCCCCTGAACTCCTTCGACTGGAACCAAGGCGTTACAAGCGTTGCCAGAAGAAAGGCTGCTGCAACGGCAGCAAGGCGCTGGTTTGCGTCCAGACTATTCCAGGAGTTGATCAGCCTTCGAATACCCCGTCCAACAGAGTCAGCTGCTCTCTCCAAGAGCTGGGGGCGGGGGTCCCCGTCAGGCACTTTGTGCGGCGCGAAGTGACTTGAGCAGGAGCTTCGCATCGGCATTGGTCACTTCACGAATCTGACCTTGGAACGCGAGCTTCCAGTGATCAGCAGGCCACTTCTGGATGTGCGCCATGGTGTCTTTCAGTCTCTCTGCTGGAACATGCTGGTCCGGCGAAAGCACAACCTCAGGCTCAGTGGGGAAGCGCCATGGGTAAGGGTCCGGATTGCCTGGCTTTCCGGGCCAGATCTTTGCCCGGTCCTCAAACATGTCACCTGTGACGATGATTGACCCTCCGAAGGTCATCTCTTTTGTGAGGTACAGGACAATTCGATCCCCAGGCTCAATCCGCTCGGCGCGCTTGCGGTTGCGCTCCTTCAGGCCAATGACGCTGAACCCGGTTTCGCGGGTTGCCGTGTGATTATCCGGAGACGAGGTCAATACCCAAGTGGTTGCTTCTTCCATGGGCCTTACTCTACGACGCTGGGTCGCTGGATTCGGGATTCTCTGCGCCAGCCTGCGGAATGTCCCGTTCCAGATACCAGTCGATCAGTGCGCGTAATGCGAGCAGCGCTTCTCGGCTTGAGCCGTCAAGTCGCCGCTTTAGGTCCTCAGGAACGGTCTCTCCCAGAAGGCGCATGAAGTCAACGATGGCACCAAAGTCCGCGCTTGCCCACGAGTCCTCCGCTGACCCGGTGTTGCCCTCATCGCCTGTGTTGGTGGGGCGGTTGACAACACCATGGGCTGCAGCGTCAGCCCGCTCGGCAACCGCAGATGCGGTGTCGCGGAGACGCGCTGCGAGCGTCAAGAGGGCAGAGAGAGCTTCGGAGTCTTTTGAGTCTTTTGGCTCGGACATGGAGTGATCTTCAGCGGATTGTGCCGGAGAGTGCTGCAACCACAGTGCGCGTCCGCCCGGATGCGTCCGTCCCGCGGGCGCTGACAGTAATGGTCTTGGCTCCGAGTGGAACCCGGACATTGCCGAGGCTGTGGATGCCTGGCTCGCAGTCGATCGTTGCCGTGCGGATTGTCTTCCCGGAGGATAAAACCCTGATCGCGACAGTCGAAGGCTTTGAGACCCAGAACTTCAGTGTCGCGGTGCTTCCCCGCTTGAGGCTGCGTGTCTTGATTGCAAGACGGGGTGGCTGATCGAGGAAGGTCGTGAACTTGGTTGCGGCAGTGCAGTAAGTCGGCCGTGCTGTCCTGAGGCAAAGCTCTGCCAAGAATCCTTCGGTCAGCTGGTGGTAACTCTCGGAAGACCATACGCCCGGGCTGTAATACGACCAGCCGCTTGAAATGAAGTGGGGGACTGCGGCACGGGCAACAGGCTCAGCCGCATCGAAGAGTTCACGGGCATCGCCACTGCTCACCTTGTTTGCCATCTCGTTCAATC
>JAPLCH010000133.1 GCA_026392325.1 Solirubrobacterales bacterium
GGTGGGATTCGCTCAGGCCGCGCCGCAAGGCGCTGCCACACCAACACCCCACGAGGGGTCGAATCCCCCGTCTATCAGGGGCAAGAATACGGAGGGGGTGGGATTCGAACCCACGGTAGACATCAATGCCCACAACGGTTTTCGAGACCGCCCCGTTCAACCGCTCCGGCACCCCTCCAGGGTTCCACGTACTTCAAGCGCGGGATCTGGAGCCTACCGCGAGTTGAGCGGTGGGTGCCGCTTGAACGAACTTGAGTTCAGCGGCCGCGGCGGGCTGCGAAGTACTCGCGGAGCTGGAGTGATGCTTCCTCTGCGAACAGTCCGCTTTGAACTTCTGGCCTGTGATTGAGCTGTGGTTCGGCGAGAACATCGAAGACGGAGCCTGCTGCTCCAGCCTTTGGGTCGGTTGTGGCAAATACAACTCTGGGGACTCTGCTTAGGACGATCGCGCCTGCGCACATCGCACAGGGTTCAAGGGTGATGTAGATGACTGTTTCCAGCAGCCTCCAGTTGCCGAGTTTCTGGGACGCCTCGCGGAGCGCGATGATCTCTGCGTGGGCAGTTGGGTCTCCGGTCAACTCACGCTCGTTGCGTCCAAGCCCAATCACTTCTCCTTCATGAACGATAACCGCGCCTACTGGAACATCCCCGGCTTCGGCTGCGCGTTCTGCCTCGCGGAGCGCAAGTCGCATGAATAGCTCGTCTTTTGGAAAGAAAGGGTTCATATCAGCCAATTTGTTGGGCAAAGCGGTGGTAATACCGCAACTCTGGGGTCATCATGATGTCCTAGAGACTGTTAGATCATCTTTGATGAACCTCGCCCGTTGCCCAATTATGAATACTCGAACCCTTCCCACTCTCCTCGCCTCGATCCTGATCACAGGTTTTGCTGCGGTACCGGCTGCTCAAGCCGCGGGGCCAAGTGTTCCGACGGAGATTGTTGTCGGCTACTCGAATGGAACTGGAGTTGAAGCGCAGGCTGCGATTGCTGCCAATGCGGGAACCGACCCTGGTCAGCGCGTCAGCACGCGGTCACAGGTTGTGAGCGTTGCCCCAGGCGAATCACGGGATGCTGCAATCCGGCGTCTGCGCAACACGCCTGGTGTTCGATATGCGGTTCCAAACCTGATTGCCCACGCGAGTGGGCTTGGCTGGATGCCAAATGACAGGGGCAGGGTCAACCGACTTGCCGGCTGGCAGGTGACGCAGTGGAACTTCATGCGCCTTCGCGGCGTCAATGCGCCGGACGCGTGGGCCAATGTCCGCGCTGCTGGCCGACCTGGGGGCAAGGGAGTCAAGGTTGCGATCATTGATTCCGGAATCGCCTACATGAACTGGGGCAGGTTCCGCCGTTCGCCGGACTTGACTGGTTCGAACTTCATCTACGGCTATGACTTTGTTGCACGCAACCGCTATCCGTTGGACCGCAATGGCCATGGAACACATGTGGCTGGCACGATTGCCGAATCAACAAACAACGGTAAGTACATGACGGGCTTGGCATATGGGGCGACGATCATTCCTTTGCGGGTGCTTGATGCACAGGGCAGCGGCGACTCTGCTGACATTGCGGAGGCGATCCGTTTTGCTGCCAACCGTGGAGCCGCGGTGATCAACCTCTCAATTGAGTTCGATCCGGGGACTACTGCGGAGCAGATCCCTGAAGTGATTTCTGCGATTGATTACGCAACCGCTCATGGTTCACTCGTCGTTTCGGCCGCTGGCAATGATGCAAGCAACTCAGTTACATACCCGGCGAAGGCAGCGAGTGCTCTCGCTGTGGGTGCAACGACCGAGCACCGTTGCCTGACTGACTATTCCAACTACGGGACAGGCTTGGATCTGGTTGCTCCAGGTGGCGGCAGCGATGCCAATATTCCCGCGGATGCAAACTGCAAGCCGAATGGAACTGCCGGCCGCGACATTGTCCAGCTCGGACTTAACCGAGGTTCGGCTGGCGCCGCAAGCGTGCCTTACCGCTTTTTCTTGGACGCGGAGGACGGAACTTCGATGGCCGCCCCGCATGTTTCCGCGACCGCGGCTCTGGTCGTGGCCAGTGGAGTCCTTGGCGCCCATCCGACACCGGCAGCGCTGCGAGCTCATCTGCTCTCCACGGCCGACCCAACAACCCTGCATGACTTTTACGGCGCAGGACTTGTTGACGCTGCTCGCGCCACTCAGCCCATCGTCAAGTAACTCCGCTGACTAGGTCGTGCGGATGATGAGCACTGCGCAAGGAGCGTGGTGTGAAATCCGGTTTGGAACTGAGCCGAGTAGAAAGCGCCGTGCTCCTGTCATGCCCTTGTTCCCCACCACGATCAAGTCCGCTCCTACTTCTTCGGCAACATCGAGAATCGCATCGGCTGGATCGCCTTGGCGGGCGTGGAGGGCAACTTCGATGTCGTCTCCGGCAATCTCCCTGGCCCGTTCGAGCGTGGAGTCAACGTCTTCGCGGGGGTTGATGGCCCATTCAAGGTCCTTGGGTGCCTCAACCGCCTCTTCGCGCAATCTGGCTGGTGCCACTGGTTCGTAGGCGGAAACAATCTCGAGCTTTGATCCTGCTGTGCGGGCAAGTTCTGCCGCCCGGCGTACTGCGTCGTCAGCTGTTTGTGATCCGTCTGTGCCGACTACAAGTTTCTTGAACATTCGCGCTCCTTAGTGGTTGATGGCGAATTCGACTCGACCATAGTCGTGATTAACGATTCCATGTGTTGTGTGCAACTAACGTCACATGATTTTCGTCAGGGCAATTACGGCCCCGGCGACAATGAACACAAATGTGACGACCTGAATCCAGAACAGCATGGGGCTCATGCCGTCATGCCCCTTGTGGTTGTGTTTCCCCAGTGGCGGGGAGATCCTCACCGTGCAGCAGTCGCCAAACGGAGAAGATCGTCACGAGGGTGATGATGGTGAAGCTGCCCATGCACCACCAGCAGATTGCCTTCACGTTGAACAGCTCGTTGTAGGTCAAGTAGGCGCTGAACGCCCAACCTGGCACGGCCAATGCCGCGGTCACGAACCGCCCACTTTCACCCTTGATGAAGACGGAGGCTGTGATCAGCAGATAGCCAGCAAGGCCAACGTATGCAACGGGAAGGAACCCGTTCTTGTGCCCGTTGACCCAAGCCCAGCGGGACTCTTGAACCTTCTCGCACCCACCACCTGGCGTGCAGAGTGGCTTCAGGCCCTCAAAGTGAACGATCGACAGGTACGCGGCGACGGCAATGCCGACAATCGCGAACCCGAGGATCAGACGGCGCAAACGCCGCTCGGTCATTTGCCCAGAGCGGCGTCGAATGCTGCGGTGAACGAGCCGGGCTGGCTTCCGTCCCCAGCAGGCTGGAACGGAGCAAGCTTGCTGCCAGTTGGTCCAAACAGGAACGATGGTGTGCCCGTGAAGCCGTTGGCTGCAAACTGTTGCTCGTAGCTCGCAAACTGCTTGGTGATGGCCTTGGACTTGCCGTCCGCAATCGCCTTCGCAGAGTTGAGGCCGGGAATTGAGTTGCCAAGCCAGGTCAGATACGCAGGGGTTGCATATCGGGTTGTCTCATCCTTCTGATTGAAGTAGAAGAGTTCAACAAAGCTCCACATGCGGTTTTGGAGGCCAGCGCCTTCGGCAAAGCGAGCTGCGTCCTCCGAGTCACCTGGGTTGTCCTGATTGCCAACGAAGTGGAGGAGGCGGATCTGAATCTTGACCTTGCCAGTCTTAACGTAATTCTTGATGATCGTGGGCATCGCGCCAACGTCGAACTGTCGGCAGACGGGACACTTCAGGTCGGCAAATTCAACGAGCGTGAACTTTGCGTTGGGATTGCCGGCTTCGTTCCCGTTCTGGGGGACGCCTGCGAAGAGTGCGTTGATCTCTGCCGCACCGTTTGGCTTGCCAGTCAAGTCAGCCGAGCTGGTTGACGAACTGCCTCCGGTGGCAACCACGATCGCGATGATCACGGCTGCTGCAATTCCAAGGATTCCGCCCAGCTGCCAGAGTCGGCGCTTCTTTGCGGCTGCTTGAACGTCGGCCTGTGAGGCCTGTTCGCGGGCAGCGCGGGCTGCATCTTTCTTCTCTGCGTTTGTTTGACGTGGTTCGTTCGTAGACATGCCCTAGAGAATAGGGCAACGCGCTTCAGGCTTAGTCAGAGTGGCCTGTCGGTGCCCGCACCTAGAGTCCCAACCTGTGTCTAAGGCAATCCTGATCGGCAGCGCTTGCCTGCTTGCCGCACTGCTTTCACTCCTCGCGTTCAACCCCGGTTTGACTTATGACCCGGCAGCGTGGGCGGTCTGGGCAGCTGAGCTGCCACATCGAACCATGGGCTTGGGCTCAGGGCCTTCATGGAAGCCACTCCCCGTGCTTCTGACAGCCCCATTTGCACTCGTGTCGTGGGAGTTTGGTGGGGAGTCGTGGCTTGTGATCGCCCGAACCGGCTCCATCGCCACGAGTGTCCTGCTGTGGCGGACGGCAAGCCGTGCTGTCACGCCTGACAATGCTCCGTGGAAGACGACGCCAAGCGCTCTGATCGCCGGTGGGACCGCCGCCCTCTTGCCATGGCTGATCCCCTCTTGGGTGCAGTTTGCCTCCGGGGGAGCTTCTGAACCAGTGATGATGGCCCTGCTGCTCGCCGCTGTTGAAGCCCACTTGGCTGGTCGAGCCAAAATTGCCCTTGCCTTGGTAGTCGGCGCTGGCTTGGTTCGACCTGAGGTCTGGGCGCTGCTCGCCATCTACGGCATCTACATGATGCGACGTGGGGGAATCAGAGCACTCCCAACCCTTCTTCTGGCTGCACTCGTTGAGTTCATCGGCTGGTTTGGCGTCCCTTGGATGGCCGGAGGCGACCCACTTCAGGCAACGCACAGGGCGCGAGTATTCGTGGACCGTGAGGTTCCGGTGGATGAGTTCCTCCGCCGGGTTTCAACTGAATTGCCGTGGGAAGCCTGGTTACTGATCACACTTGGGGTGGTCGCAACCGTTGTTCTAAAGCGGCGCGTCCTTACTGCGATCACGGTCACAGGCTTGGGTTGGTTGCTGGTTGTGACTGCCATGACCGAGGGTGGCTATTCCGGGATTTCCCGTTATGCGGTTCCCGCTCTTGTCATCCTTTGCGCCACTGCTGGAGCTGGCGCAGGTTGGGCTGTTGGCCTTGTGAGCAGCAAGGCTGCTCAGACCGCAATAGCTGCCGCTGCTGTTGTGTTCCTGCTCGGGACCACGGTTGGGCGAGCGCCAGAGCTGAGTGCCCAGGTCAACCGGGTTGACCGCATCGGAGAAATTGGCCGGGACTCCGTGGTCGCATTGCAACGTGCTGGTGGAGCCCGAGAGCTGATCAGGCAGTGCGGTGCACTTGGCACCAACTGGGTCTATACCCCAGTGGTTTCTTGGCGAGCTGGAGTTTCACTCGGCAACATCGGTTTCCGCAGGACAGCGCCCGCAATCGTCCTCATCCACCCAAGGTCGGTGATCTCGGGGGCACCAACCCACGCAAACAACTTCCAGCCGCTTCCGCCGAGGGGTGCAACTAGCCGGACAACAATTACCTCCACTCGCGACTGGAAGGTTGTCCGGTTTGGTTCGCGCAGCTCGCGAGCTTCAGCCTGCCGCTGATCCGATACTTGCGGGCGTTGTCCCCTCGTCCGCGACGATCCTCAAGCGTTGCCAGCCGGGGCCGTCATGGGCCATCGCTCCTGCACTAACCTCCGGTCTTCAGGGCGCGTAGCTCAGTGGTAGAGCACTCGCTTCACACGCGAGGTATCTCTGTTTCCCCTACCCCTTGCTTAGAGGAGGAATTCGCCTGATTACAAGGCGTTTCGCCTGTTTTCAAGGCCTATTCCTCCACCTTGCCAGATCCTCAAATCCGGCCAGATACGGTCAAATCAGAGGGGGTTTGTGGGCTGAATGTGGGCTGGGAGCATGCTCAGCTAAGTTCCTTCGAGTACTGCCACAGCGCCTTGTCAAGTGTGCGGATGGAGACCTGATTCTCGCGGGCTAGCTTCCTGCAAGCTTGCAAATAGTCCACCCAAAAGCTAACGGGGTATTGACTCCGTCCGGGAACTCCAAGCGACTCCAACGCCCGAACATCGAGGATGGGGTAATCATCAGGGAACGCAAACATTAGCAGTGCTGACCCAGTCGGTACGCCAACACCTTCTAGAGCTACCAACGCATCCATACGGTCGACCTCATTAGGACTTGTTAGCGCGACCCTCGTCGAATCTTGGATCGCAGTCTCGCTGTTGGCCTTGACGCGTGAGGCAGAACGGAGGGTCTTCCAATTGCAGACCGTGAGGAACTCAGAACGAGTGTAAGCACCGCGTCTCTGGGCGCTTGCCCCAGCCTTCCTGCAGGCAGCGTCGTCAGCATAGGAGAAGCGCTCAGCGAGGCTCTCGATCTGGTCGGGTGGAAACCGCAGCTCGAATTGAGGCATACAGAGAATCCTATGGGTGACGATCACGACTCGGGTTTCGGTGATTCATGAGAGACTGACTCCATGATCGAAAAGGTTGGTCCCCACGTGGGCAAGATCCTGAGACCAGTTGGAAGGAATCTTTTGAAGTTGGCCAAAGATAACCCCAACAAGTTGATCGATGGGGTAATTACCATCGTCACAAGTAGCATCTCGGTCCGAGAACTACGCGGCAAGGTCGGTCCAGTTAATAGCTCGCGGGCCGAGCGTCACGCTTGGAATCTTGAAGGGGGTCAGTAC
>JAPLCH010000094.1:0-5055 GCA_026392325.1 Solirubrobacterales bacterium
TCAACGGAAGGACCATGGGCTTGACGGCATCAAGAAAACGCACGGCGTGATGTCGGTGTCGCCACCACGCATAAGCAGCGCCGAGCCCGGCCACAACGATCAGGATCAGCCCGATCAGAACGAGAATGGGTGACGGAGTCCCAAGCTGCTTCACAAGATCAAATGCAACAACCAACAGGATTCCACCAAGCGCAAGAGCATCAAGGATCCGCTCGGCAAGGATCGTGCCCAACACTGTCCTGCGTTGAACGTTCATTCGCGACGAGAGCAGAAAAATACGAAGCAGCTCGCCACCTCTTGCTGGCAAAGCGTTGTTGCCCGCGTAGCCAACGACAGTCAAGCCATACGCGTCGGACCTTGTCGCCTGAATCTTCGTTGACCAGAGGATGCTGTGCCAGCGCTCACCACGCATCAGCGTGACAACCAGATACGCGAGCAGCGAGCCCGCAAGCCAAGCGAGTTGAGCCTTGGTGCTAGGCCACTTCGGAGTGGCCTGATTCGTTGCCCACCAGATGACGGCAGCCAAAGGAAGCAGGTAGAGAACCGCGTGCAGAATGCGTGACCGTCCGAGTTTCCCGAGCTTCTCCTTCATTCCCGTGCCAGTCCCACCAGTACCTAGAGACATCTCTCAACGCGGCTAATTACATCCTCATTTGCGGCTCCGATGAAAAACAACGCGGGTCCGATCAGCTCGGCGCCCTCCGCTTTGCCGCGTACCTGAAGTGCCGAGGACGAGCCCCGGTCTGCGGCGAACTCAATGTACGCGCCGCTCTCAAGCGCGATGACTGCCTTTCCAACAGGCCGCCCGTTCACTCCCGTTGAGTTGAGGCAGCTGAGTGCAACATTGCGCGTCTGATAGGCCGAATATCCGGAAGATCCACCAACCACGGCGTTCTGACCACCGGACACGTGTCCAGAACGCTCACTGCCACAGCCGGACAGGAGCAGAACCATGACTGCGGCTGCTGCGAGAGGGACCTTCACGAGGCAAGACGGTAGCCAATGGTGCGGCCTCCGGGCGGGTTGGGCGTAAACTCTGCGAGCCGTGACGCCTCTAATCGCCGCCCTGACGGGCCCCACTTCCAAGGTCGGAGTAGTGCTGGTCACTGCTCTTGCTGCCAGCGCGCTGGTTGCACCACGAGAACGAACCAAGGCAATACTTGCCCTCCTTGCCCTCGGGCTGGCACCCGCCCTGTTGATCGCAGACCTGAGTGACTCACCTCAGCTTTCGATCATCCACAGATCACCTTTGATCGCGATCGCACTCGGCCTGATCGGCCTTGGAATTGTCGCGGGGCTCGGATGGGTGCTGTCTGGCAACCCCCGCGTGTTCCCGTTCCTTGTCGCGCTTGCACTGCCATTCAGACTTCCAATTGCCGTCGGGGGAGACACAGCAAACCTTCTCCTGCCGCTCTACCTGGTCGTTGCATCAGGTGCCGTGGCATGGGCGGTTCCACTGATCCGTCGTACTTCAGAGGACACTGCCAAGCGCCCATCGCTTCTCGAATGGGCAATCGCCGGATGGCTGCTCCTCTTTGGAATTGCCGCCCTCTGGTCTGGTGATCCGAGCAAGGCAATCCAGCAGGCAGTCTTCTTCTACGTACCGTTCAGCGTTCTCTTTGCTCTGTGTGTTCGAGTCAATTGGACCAGTGAGTTGGTTCGCGGCTGCGGACTGATCCTTGTCGGACTCGCGTTGATCTTTAGCGGGATCGCATTCTTCGAATACGGGACGGAAACGCTCCTACTGAACCCCAAGCTGCTGATCAGCAATCAGTTCCATACCTATTTCCGGGTGAACTCAGTCTTCTTTGACCCGAACATTTTCGGACGCTTCCTGATGCTCGTAATGGTTGGTTTGAGCGCCGCTCTTCTGGACTCAAAGCGCGGACGGAACCTCGGGCTGATCTGCGGCTCGCTCGCGGTACTGCTTGCCGCGATGGTCATGACCCTCTCCCAGTCAAGCTTTGTTGGTCTCCTCGCGGGGCTTGCGATCGTGGCCGCTCTGCGCTGGAGCCCGTGGAAGGTAGGTCTGCTGACAATCCTCCTGACAGTCGTTGCAATCTCCGCTGTTGTTGTCTCGCCTTCAAGTACTGGCGTGAAGATCCACTCGCTTCGAGTCCTCAACAATGAATCCAGCGGACATGCCAATCTCGTCAGCGGAGGTATTGACCTCTTCGCAGCGAGACCAATCGCCGGCTGGGGATCAGGCTCGTTCTCCAAGTCCTACCGCCAAGAGACTCGGAGCGGAGCGCCGACTGCTGTGTCTGCCTCACACACGACTCCTGTCACCGCTGCTGCCGAGGAGGGCCTGATCGGTTTGGCCGTCTACCTACTGCTCATCGTGGCTGCGTTCGTCCGCGCAATGGAAGGCGCCCGTTCGTCAACCGCTCGCATGGCGGTTACAGCTGGTCTTGGCGCTCTGATAATCCACTCGCTCTCCTACGCCGCATTCTTTGAGGACCCAATTACATGGGTGATCCTTGCGCTGGCGATCGGCCTGCCAGTGCCGCTAACCCTTGAACAACGCCGTGCCCAACGCGAGGCGCGAAGAGGCGAACGCGATGTGCCTGACGAGCCAGCGGCCGAGGTCGCGCCGGCCACATGAGCGCCAAGCGAAGCGGTCAGATTCCAACTGGAATTCTTGTCCTCAGCGGCGCCGCAGCAGCCGCAGTTGCTTTCCTGACCGTCCACTTCTCCGGAGCCCAAGCCGGCTACGACTCGTCATGGCACTTGGTTTGGGCGAATCAGGTTCTTGAAGGGACGAAACCAACTTTCGACGCTTGGGCAGCCCCCACAGAGCACCCGCTGCTGCTTGGAATCGCTCTGGTAGCTGCCCTTTTTGGTCCTGCTGCTGAGAACGCGGCGTTTCTGACCCTCACGCTCTGCGCTCTGCTTGCGCTGCTGCCCGCACTGAAGCGGCTGTCGTTGAACATCTTCGAGACATGGCTTCCAGGCGCACTCGCGTGGGTGCTGATGGCAGGCGCCTACGGACTTTTCCTGCAGGCCCTCCGCGGCTATCTGGATGTTTGGTTCCTGCTGCTTGTCACCGTCGCCGCCATCCTTGCGGTGTTTTGAGTTGGCGGTCCGCACCTCGTAGTGCCCGAATCCAATTGCTTGCGGCAACGGTCCTCCCGGCACTTGTCTGGTTTGGCATTGACGCGGCCGTGACAGGCAACCCGTTCCTGTCATTCACTACTGCTCGCAACCTTGCCGTTGAGGGCGGTGGCGGTGCGATTCAGGCTGCAGGATCGGCCCTGCTCGGTGGCATCAGAGGCCCGGCAACTCTCCTCGGTTTGATTGGCGCAGGACTGGCGTGGCGCCAACGCAAGAAGCGAGATCTACTTGTGCCAGCAGGACTCGTAGCCGTCGGGCTTGGGATGGCACTGCTGATCACCATCGCCGGACTCACACTGCTTCCCCGTTACCTGCTCCTCTGCGACCTTGGACTCGCGCTCTTTGCCGGATATGCACTTGGAGGTTGGGCTGCGCTTCCAGCCAAGGACTCAACGATCTGGAGAATCGCAGGAGTTGCCGCAATGGCCCTCGGGGCTGCGGGAGCGATCGTGCTTGGAGCCCCAACCAAACTCGCCAACGAAGTGCGGCTCGATGCGTCAGTCCACAGGGACCTCTCCGCGCTGCTCAAACAACCGGATGTCATCTTGTCAATTGAACACTGCCGTCAGGGTGTCCTACCGATCCAAGGGACAGTCACCTTCCCGTCCTTCCGCCTGATCCCTGATGCACTGCTGATCCTGCATGAGAACCACGCCACACGCGACACCGCGGTGCGCGGCAGAGCCCAGCTGCCTGGAACGGATTCATCGCTGGCGGTAACGATCATTCCCACGGATACAGACAAGCGGATTCTGGACCGCTACTCGCATCCGGGAATCAAGCTGCCGATCGACGAGCGGGTCCCCAAGCGCTTCATACAGGCGGGAGCGTCCGGACCCTTCATGGCCTGGAATAGCTGTCGTCGTGCTCAGGCCCTCCACCAAACACCCTGAGGGCGCGCCGCACGGGCGCCGGACTCAGCCTGTGAACGGGAAGTGGGTCCTGACGATTGTCTCGTCAGTCACCCGCGGCAGGTTTGAAGCCTTGGCGGCCACGGAAGCTGTGCGCCGACCGAGGTTGGCAGCAAGCACGGTGATCGAAAGCCAGCGGTGTGACCCGGCCTTGAGAGTCCCGAGCTTCCAGCAGACGCGGTGGCCGTTCCAAGAGCCCTTGGAAGTCAGAAAGGTGACGTTGCCTGGAAGCGTTACGCAGGCCGTCGTGCTCTTGGCAGTTGAGGACCGGCCCGAGGAGATCTTGACCCAGAGGCGGCTGACGGTCCCAACTTGGAGTGAGTAGGTCGGACCGTAGATTCTCACTCCCAACCCGTAGCCGGCCGGAGTGGCCACCACGATTGGAACCGAGTCCTCAGCACTGGCTGACTTGCCCGGGACTGGCGAGCTTGCGTCGGCGATGTTCTTGAGATACACCCCAGGTGTGAGCGTCTTGGAAACCGTGACGGGAATGTCGAGAGTCAGGCTGTCGTCCTTGTTCAGGTCACCCGCGTCACAGGTGACCTTCTGGCCCGAAACGCTGCACCCTGCGGGAAGTGGAGCCCCAGCAGTCATTCCACGCGGAAGCGTGTCCACGACCGTGGTGTCTGTTGCAGCGGATGGGCCGCGATTTGTGACGGTAAGCCGGAAGCTGCCTGCTCCGCCTGACTTCATCGACGTTGGGCCGGTCTTAGTTAGGTCAAGCTCAGCCCACGGAAGAATGGTCACCGCAGCAGTTGCCGTGTTGTTGTCAACCAACACATCACGCGTCTGCCCAACTGCCATCGCAGTGTTCTCTCGAAGTCCATGTGCGGCGCCGTCAGCCGTTGCGGTCACCTCAACCGTCACCTTCGTCACCACGCCGGACCCCGAGGGAAGAATCGGCCCAACGCCGCGGCATTCAACACTGCGTCCCGTTGACCCGCAGGTTCCACTGCCGCCATTGTCATCCGTCCAAGTTGCCGAAACAAGGCTGAGTCCCAATGGAAGGTCGTCCTTGATGTTCACAAGG
>JAPLCH010000094.1:5157-11410 GCA_026392325.1 Solirubrobacterales bacterium
GACCTGGTTGGGTGGCTCAACAGTGCTCACGTCCGCCACCTTGACCACCTGCAGGTCGGCAACAGGAATGATGTTGACCGTGTCAGTCGAGCTGGCCGGTCCGGCTGCATAGTTGCCGGCCAAACTTGTCCCCTTGACATCGAAGGAAGAAAGCGTCGTTGCCACATCAGGCTTGAAGTTGATGGTGATCGTCACTGACACACCCATTGCCAATGTTCCTGGCAGGCAGGTCACCTTCGCGGGCTGCCCTGGGCTCTGGGAGAGAGTGCAATCAGCCTTCGTCACAGTCCCATCCGTTGAGGTGACGCTGAACCCTGTGGCGCGCACGTCCTCGCTCAGCGGAATTGCTTCCATCACAAGAGACGGGTCAGTTGCTGTAGAGGGACCGTTGTTTGTGAAGTCAGTACTCACCCCGACGACCTCGCCCGGAAGCACATCGGGCTTGTCCGCCGTTACTGAAACAGGAATCACGGACTGGCCTACACCCACAACCTGCGAGGCGGTGGACGCATTGTTGGTCGGGTCCGAGTCAAGCGAATTGGTTACTGCCGCCGTATTGCTGACGGTCAAATTCGCTGGGTTGTTAAGGCTTGTCACCGACACGGTCAAGTTAGGGAATGAGGCTCCGGCGGCGATCGAATCAGAGCGCGTGCAGTGGACCAATCCGGCGACTATTGGGTCACAAGTCCAGCCCGTGCCAGAAACGGTCGGCGAGGCCTGGAACGCGGTTGGCAGATTGTCGGTCACCTCGGTCAATCCTTCCGACGAGGCGGTCCCGATGTTCTTCACCGCAATTCGATAGCTGGCCGCAAGGCCGTTGGCGAAATGGGAGGAGCTGATCGTCTTTGTGATCGAAAGGTCAGGCATGTCAACTCGGATGTCAGCGCGAGGGCTGTTGGCCGAGACTGGGGTTCCAAGCGTCTGAGCTGCGTAGTCAATGGAAGCGACATTGCTGATGATGCCCCCGCCTGGCGGCACGCTCGTGACCTTCACCCGGAACTTGATCGTGTGGGTTTCTCCCGGGGCAATAAGTCCGCCAGTGGTTTGCGTTGCTCCGGATCCAAGCCGGACAGCCAGTGGTCCCGTCCCTCCGGCAGCTTCACCCCTGTCAGGGTCGCTTGAATCAGAGACGCCGGAACCGTCATAGGTGACTGAGCCCGGAACAAACTCGGTCCCGCTTGGCATTGACTTTTCGAGCAGCTCCGATGCGACAGCTCCATCGCCGCCCGTGTTCTTGATGGTAAGCGTGTACTCAAGCTCATTGCCAAGTCTGACTTCGCCGCCGTTCACATCACGCACGGTCTTCGTGACTTGAAGGTTGGGGGCGTAGAGCTCCGTCGCAAATGTGGCGACAATGGGCTGGTATCCCTCCCCGCTGGTCTTGACTCGGACAACGGCAGATGTTGCACCGTTCGCAAGGACTCCATTTGCAGAGACGAGCTTCGCGTCAAAGCCCAAAGTGTTGCCATTGCTTGGAACCCTGCCAGAGGTTCCGACCCCATAAGCCGAGATCCACGAGTTGAAGAAGTTCAAGTCAGGAGTTGCAGCGTCGGTCAACACGGTCGAGTCCACCTGGGCGTAATCGCCCTTGACTCCACGGTCGCCTTCGAAGGCAACAAGACCCACATCGCTCTGCACCGTTCCCGTTGCCGGTGTCTTGAAGCCCTTAATTGGAATGTCAATCAACCCGGTACCGCCGACAGTTCTGTTTCCGTCGAAGACCGTCAGGTCCCGCAGCGGCTCACCCGGCGCCTGGTAGGCGACAACAAGCGACCAGCCTGCCCCCACATTCTTGCCCCCTGGGCGTGTTGCGATACCGCCAAGGGTGTAAGTGCCCGCTCCCATTGACTGCACTTGATCAGTCACATCGAGGAATGACCCGTAGCCGTAGTCGACGCTGGGCGCTGGGTCGTAGACCGTTGCAGTGATTGGCTCGTAGGCACCTCCCGGTCCCTTGAACTGCGCCGCCTTGGCTGTGGCGGCCGTCATACCGGCCGGAGCACTGGCAACCCAATAGAGGCCAGCAAACAGAACCGTTGCTCCAGCCGGAAGGTTCAGTTTCGCGCTTGATGAGTTGGCTGTTGACGGGTCCCCATCAATGTCAATTTCCTTGGCAGTCCAGTTGTTGTTGTTAAGGAAGGGAAATGCGGTTCCCGCTCCTGTTGACGTGTCGTTCTGTGCAGCTGCACAGTTCTTTCCACCAACCAGCGAGCCAGGGGCCGGATCACAGGTCATCAACGTGTTGGAAGCCATCGTGATGCTCCCCGGAGCTGAAGTACTGAACCTTGGTGCGAACGCCCGCTCCGCAAATGCGGACGGCGCGAGGGCAAGCAACGCAAGCATCGCTGCTGCGAGGGTTGCTGGGCGAAGGAAGGTGGTGGGGGTTGACGACATCAGAAAAGGTTAAAGGCGTTCGATCGGGGGATACGCCAGTTCGAATTGAACCTTACGCAACGCAATTCTGCAAATCCGCAATTGAGGCTTCCGGCCGTCATGATTGACCTGTGAGCAAGTCAGAGCAAAAGCATGTCGTAGTCGTGGGCGCCGGCCTTGCTGGGTTGGCCGCCGCGAAGGCGATCGCCAACCATGGAACCCGCGTAACCGTTTTGGAAGCCGACAACCGACCAGGCGGTCGAGTCTGGACTGACGAGGTTGACGGATTCCTGATCGACCATGGGTTCCAGGTTGTCCTCGACTCCTATCCGGAGCTTGAGCGCCATTTTGACCGCAACCTGCTTGGCCTCTATGCGTTTGAGCCCGGCGCTCTCGTACGTCGCAACGGCGCGTTCCTGCGTCTCGCAGACCCACTCCGCAGGCCAGCCAGCGCACCAAAGATGCTCAGTGGTGGACTTGTCCGTCCAAAAGACATTCCGGCGGTGCTTCGCCTCCTGCGCAGTGCTCGCAACATGGCCGCCGGATCACCGGAGTCAGACAACGCAACCGTCCTTGAAGCCCTTGAGCACGCTGGCGTAAGCACCTCGATGCTCGAGTCTTTCTGGCGCCCGTTTCTTGCCGGCATCACGCTTGACCCACACCTTCAGACCAGCGCCCGTTTTCTGGACTTCGTGCTCGACAACTTCTCTAAGGGCTTCGCGACTGTTCCCGGCGACGGAATGCGACGCCTGCCACAGCTTTTGCTCGGCAGCCTTCCGATTGACACCGTCCAGCTGAACGCCAGAGTCCAAGCCGTGGAAAAGGGCCGCGTCAAAGTTAAGGGTGCGGGTTGGGTTGAAGCCGACGCTGTTGTGGTCGCAACAGATGGCCGACGCGCTTCACGCCTTGTGGAAGGAATTCACGAACCGGAGTGGAGTCGGGTTGGACAGATTGCCTTTGATGCAGGTGCTTGGCCGCCGCACACGGATCCCGTCCTCGTTCTTGACGGTGAGAACTCGGGGCCAGTCAACAACCTTCAGGTGATGTCCGCAGTTGCTCCCGGGTACGCACCTACAGGCCGGTCGCTGATCACATGCTCGATTCTTGAGCCGGATCTTCACCCGGACGACGACCAGCTTGATGTTGCAGTTCGCGGCCAGCTTGCACAGTGGTACGGGCCGCAGGTCAACGATTGGCGGACTTTGAGGATTGATCGCATCAAGCGCGCACTTCCGACGCAGCCCGTTGGTTCACTTGACCCGATGGAGCGTCCACTCCGCCAGAAGTCATGGCTGTGGGTCGCCGGAGATCACCGGGCGACAGCGTCCATTGAGGGCGCTCTCTCCAGCGGACGTCATGCGGGCGAGCAGGTAGTGGCGGCCCTCTCCGAACTGGACTGACATGGCGGGTCGCGTTGAACTGGTCACCGTTGTGGAGGAATCCGGTGATGACCCAACGGTGCTTGCAGAGGTTGAAGCGATCACTGGACGCGGTCTCGTCGGAGACCGCTACCTGCTGGATGAACCAGGACCTCACTCGGATTCAAACCTCACGCTGATCGAGCGCGATGCACACGAGCACTTGGAGCATGAAGGTCTTGCAGTTGAAGAACCGTTTCTTCGCCGCAATCTCGTCGTCACTGGAATTGAGCTCAATCCGCTTGTCGGTAAGGAGTTCACGATTGGCAATGTCCTCTGCCGTGGCACCGAGCTCTGCCATCCCTGCCATTACCTTGAATCGATCACCAAGCCGGGCGTCCTGAAGGCAATGGTGATGCGTGGCGGAATCCGCGCAGAGATCCTGCGCGGTGGCGTGATCCGAACCGGTGACGAAATCACCGTGCTCAACTGAAACGCTGGCTCAGACCTCGAACTCCCTGCCGCAGTGCTGGCAGACGGTTGCCTTGTTTCTGACCATCCCACGGCAGTAGGGACACCAGTACCTGCGTCCAACAAGGCCGCCAAGCAGTGAGCTGACGAAACCAACCCAGAAGAAGACCTGGGTCCCCGTGCTTCCAAACCCTGCGATGGTCGCGAGGAAGATGAAGAGCAGTCCAAAAAGCAGTGCTCCGCCCCAGTATCGGAAAGACATGATGTTCTCCCAGTGAACGGAGACCTTCCCTGATTCATCAGGCTCAGGTGGCAGGGGATGAAACCCATTTCCGCCCCCGTTGTCGTTTCCTTCGTTGAGCACCTCCCAAGTATCTCACCTAAACGGCGCAACTTCAAAACCGGCTGTTCGGGGAGAGCCGCTGGCTGGTGGTCTAGCCGAAGTAGTCCGGCGCTTTTCCGGGCTTCCACTTGATGTTGCATCCCATTGACGGCGTCTGCACATCTGGTGCCGGCAGACCACTCAGGAGAGGCTCCACCGCTGCCAGAAGGTCAGCTCCGGTCACGTCCTCGCCGTTACCCGGGCGAGCGGAATCAAACCGTCCCCGATATGCCAGGCGACGCTCTGAGTCAAAGACGAAGAAGTCCGGGGTGCAGGCAGCCCGGTACGCGAGTGCAACTGTCTGGTCAGCATCGAAGAGGTACGGGAAGCGGTATCCCCGGAGCGTAATCTCATCCGCCATCGCATCGGGCGAATCAGCCGGATAGTTATCGGCATCATTTGAGTTGATCGCGACGACAGCAGCCCCACGCTCAACCAGCTCGTTGCCTACTTGGGCGAACTGGTCTGCAATCAGCTTCACGTACGGGCAGTGGTTGCAGATGAAAGCAACTACCAGCGCCTTGCTGCTCCCTGCGACCGAATCCAAGCTGTGCAAAACCCCGTCCGGGTCGGCCAGCTCAAAGCTGGGAGCCTTTGTCCCAATTGGGAGCATTGTGGATTCGACGGCGACCATCAGGACACCAGATTATCGGGGAGTCAGATCCACGCATCAGAGGCCGTCTACCTGATGCATGAGAGACCCATTTGACAACCAGACATGCCGTGCTGTGATTCGCAACGGGCGCACCTGATGGCCCGGATGACGATGGCCTACACCGAAGCGCTGAGGGAAGCAGGAACAACGATGTGTGACCTTGAGCTGGACGATGGAGGCATCGGCAACCGCGAGTTGACCGTGAGCTTCATTCCATCGGGCTCTGGCACACCAGAGGCAGTCGACACGCTCCTCGAGTGGGCTGCTGTGGCCGGATGCTGTCGAGTCTGGCTTCCGGATCGAGTGGTTGAGCTTGACGCCGGACTTGTTCCCCACCCAGACGACCTTGAAGCTGCGGAGTGTCCTGTGTGCGGGGTCATTCCCTTTGACCACACCTCAGCTGATGATGTGGCCAAGTCACGAACGCGTGGGCTGCGTCCGCGGCTCTGTCCCGTCTGCTCCTCTCGTGTGCCGGAGCGGCGTCAGGTCAGCGCCCGGCCGCTTGCCTTCTGAGCTCTAGCGACCGGAGGAAGTTCAGGGTCGTTCAAGCAGGTACACGGCGCCAGCAGCAAACAGATTGGGCCGCAGCTTCGCCAAGCCTGACGCAACGCCATGGCGCTCGTCAAGCTCGATTCGCTTGACGATTCGGAGTCCACATGCGCCAGCAAGCGCCTCAAAGTCGCTCAAGGTGCAGAGGTGAATGTTCGGAGTGGAATGCCACGGATTTGGAAGCTCCTTGCTGGACGGCATGCGTCCGCGAAAAGCCAATTCCAGACGCAGACGCCAATGGCCGAAGTTTGGCAAAGACACGACTCCACGCTGGGCAACACGACGGATCTCCATGAGTGCCAACTCCGGCCTGCGCAAGGCCTGAATCGTCTCCGAGATGATCACAATGTCAACCTCGTCTGCCTCCACATCTTCCAGCCCCCGGTCAATGTCACCTTGCACAACCGGAACGCCACGGGCCAGACAGCCGTAGAAGCCGTCATCACTGAGCTCCACTCCCCAACC
>JAPLCH010000238.1 GCA_026392325.1 Solirubrobacterales bacterium
CTACAACGCCAAGACTGCCCGCCTTTACGAAGACTTCGGCCTTCTGACCTGCGACCCCGACATTGCAGAGGATGTAAGTGACCTCTTCAACATGCTGACCGGGTACGCACGGCCAAAGAAGTTCCGCAAGGTCGTGATTTCACCAACCGGAACACGAAACCGGCTGATTGACGAAATTGACCAGACAATCGCTGCTCACAAGGGCGGCAAGAAGACTCGCATTCGGATGAAGATGAACGCACTGGTTGACCAAAAGTCAATCGAAGCGCTCTACCGCGCGTCACAAGCAGGCGTTCCGATTGACCTGAACGTGCGCGGTGTCTGCTGCCTACTTCCGGGCGTACCCGGAGTCAGCGAAACGATCACCGTTCGGTCAATTGTGGGCCGCTTCCTCGAACACTCGCGGATCTACTTCTTCGAACGCGGAGAAGAGCAAAACATCTGGATGGGCTCCGCAGACCTCATGCCCCGCAACCTTGACTCACGAGTGGAACTGCTTGTTCCAATTGAGGACCGGGAACTTCAAAAACAGCTCCTCGACACCTTTGACCGTTGCATGGCCGACGACACCAACTCTTGGGAGCTTGGCTCCGACCGAGTTTGGACGCGACGCACCGGCAACCATCGCTCGGTTCACGCCGAGATGATCTCCCGCTACAGCTAAGCGCTCTAGGCAAGCAGCGCGTTTACGCGCTCAACGACCGCATCGGCGGTGATGCCGAACTTCTCCATCAGCACCTCGGCTGGAGCAGATGCTCCGAACCGCTCCACGGACACGTGGGCTTGAGCGAACCGCTCCCAACCCATTGAAATACCGGCTTCCACGGAAACGGTGGGAAGGCTCTTTGGCAAAACCTCTGCCCGTTCAGCCTCTGGCCGAGCGTCAAACAATTCCCATGAAGGCATTGCGACAACACGAACCTCTGTGCCGGCGGCTGCGAGGCGATCGCGCGCTTCCAAGGCAAGACCAACCTCAGATCCCGTTGCGACAATCGAGGCGACCGGATTGCCATCACAGGCAAGTACATAAGCGCCACCACCAAGGCCACTGACTGGACCAAGGACGCTGCGGTCAAGAACGGGAAGGTCTTGGCGGCTCAGGATCAGCACTGCCGGGCCCTCAAGCTCCTCGCTGATGACACGCCAGGCTTCAGAAGTCTCGTTTGCATCTGACGGGCGGATCACAGTGAGACCGGGAATTGCCCGGAGAGTCGCGATGTGCTCAACAGGCTGGTGGGTTGGACCGTCCTCGCCAAGCGCAATCGAATCATGGCTGAAAACCCATGTTGTCTTGAGGCGCATCAGTGACGAAAGTCGGATGGCTGAGCGCATGTAGTCGGCGAACTGAAGGAATGTGGATCCAAATGGTCGTCCGATGCCACCGTGCAAGGCCATGCCGTTGACCATCGCGCCCATTGCATGCTCACGGACGCCAAAGTGAATGTTGCGGCCATTTTCCGTCTTGGTGAAATTGCCACCGCCGGGAACAGTCGCCTTCACGGAAGACGCGAGGTCTGCTGCGCCGCCAAGCATGGTGGGAAGGTGATCGGCGACTGCTGCCAGCGCCTTGCCACCCGCCGCGCGAGTTGCAACCGCGCCGTCCTCGGGTGCCCAGGTTGGAAGCGCTGCGCCAAGGCCAGGCAGTGCTCGCCCTGCTTGTGCTGCCTCCCAAAGCTCTGCTCTATCAGTGTCTGCGGCGAGGAAGTCTGCAAGGCGGGACTCCCATTCGGCGCGGGCGGCTGAGCCACGCTCAACTGCAGACCAGCGCTCTGGAACTCCGTCCGGGATTGCGAAGAACTCATCCGGGTTGAAGCCCAAGGCTTCCTTTACAGCCCTCAGCTCTTCCGTTCCAAGTGGAGCACCGTGAACACCGGAAGTGTTCTGCTTGTTTGGCGCTGGATAACCAATGATTGACTTGGTGCGGATCAGCGTTGGACGCTCTGTCTCAGCCTTGCCAGCCGCAAGGGCTGCGCGAAGCGCGTCAAGGTCGTCAACTGTGTCGACCTCAAGCGTGTGCCACCCGTAAGCCTCAAAGCGCTTCATCACGTCTTCACCGTCGAAGCTCATGGACGTAGGTCCATCAAGTGAAATTGAGTTGTCGTCCCAGCAGTAGACAAGCTTGCCAAGGCCAAGATGGCCTGCGAGTGAGGCTGCCTCTGCGGCGATGCCCTCCATCAGGTCACCGTCGGAAACGATCCCCCATGTCATGTGGTCCTGAACCTCGGAGCCGAACTTCTGACGCAGCCAACGCTCTGCAACTGCCATGCCTACGCCGTTTGCGAAGCCCTGGCCCAGCGGACCGGTTGTCGTCTCAACACCCGGCGTCGGATGGTTCACATCAAACTCAGGATGCCCCGGCGTGCGGGAACCCCACTGGCGAAAATCCTTGAGCTCCTGAAGTGGCAGGTCGTAGCCAGAAAGGTGAAGGGCCGAGTAGAGCAGCATTGACCCATGGCCTGGTGAGAGGACAAAGCGGTCACGGTCTGCCCAGTCCGGAGCCGACGGATCGTGCTTCATCACATCGGCAAAAAGCACAAACGCCAACGGTGCGAGTGCAAGCGGCAGGCCCGGGTGTCCGCTGTTTGCCTGCTCAACCGCATCGGCGGAGAGCACGCGCGCGGTATCGACGCTGAGGCGGTCGAGGGCTACGTCGGGGCTGGTGGAAGTGTCTGCCATCAAGTCAGTACGAAGTGGCCGAAAGGGGCGCGGCCACACCGTGGTTTCGTATCGTGGCCGCCGCCTCGGACGCTGCCTTCACGGCAATCAAGGCGACTGGCGAACACCGGGTCAACCCCGGTGCCGCAAGCCAAGCGAAGGTGTCTTCTACGACTCGTCTCCGCTGCCAATTGTCGGCGTCTTGCCGCCCGAACCAATACCGCCCGTTGCACGGCGCTGATAGTCAAGACGCGCCTTGTCGTCCACTTCAGTCAGCACCTTGTCAGCACGGAAGAAGCGGTTGGCCGCTTCGGCTGCGCTGCGTGGCATAACGGCCGTGACGCGCACAAGTGCAGCGTTGCTGCGAGGTACATAAACGTCGAACCGTGGGTTCTTCAGAGCGTCAATGATCTCATTGGCAACATCCTGGGCGTCAACGTTCTTGACGAACCGTGCTGAGCCGAGTCCTGCGGCCAGCTCCGTGTTGACGATTACTGGCATCACACAGGAGACCTCAACGCCACTGCCGCGCAACTCGCCACGCATTGACTCTGAAAGCCCAACAACCGCGTGCTTTGTCGCGCAATAGGTGGCAGCGCCAGGGAAGCCGCTCTTGCCAGCCATTGAGGCAACATTGACCAAGTGACCGCGACCGCGACGGCGGAAGCGACGTCCAGCGATCTGCGAGCCGAGGAGAACACCCCAAAGGTTGATCTCAATCTGACGGCGTGAAAGCTCAAGGTCCTCATCAAAGAAGTCGCCCAGAAGCATGATGCCCGCGTTGTTGATCAGCACATCAACTGGTCCGAGCTTGGCCTCAACCGCGTCAATGTAAGCCTCAAAAGATGCCTTGTCGGTTACATCAAGTGGAAGGCCGATGGCCCCGCCGCCGATCTCCGCCGCGGTCTGTTCAGCAGCTGAATGGTCAAGGTCGCCGATGGCAACCTTGGCTCCCTCTCGGACGAGAGTTGTGGCAGTTGCGCGGCCGATGCCACGTGCACCACCGGTGATTGCGATTACCTGACCTACAAGTGAACGGGGCTGGTTTGCCATTACTCCGGGTCCTCCTGGGGATTGATTGTGCGTCTTGACCCTAGAAGCTACTCGCCCAGCGCCCAATTCGCCGCGAAACCCAAAGATTGAAGTTGCGACTCGGCGTCATAGCTGCGGTCCCGCCCGTCGCGATGCATAGGATCAGTAAGAGTCAAATGGCGCACTTCACTTACGAGGGACAACAAATTGCTTACACGGAGCACGGCACAGGCCGCAAAGTCTGCGTGCTGCTCCCAGGCCTCCTTACAAGCCAACGGATGCACATTCCACTCGCCAAGTCCATGGCAGAACAAGGCTCGCGCGTGATCACCATGGACCCGCTCGGCCACGGGGACTCCGACAAGCCAGTTGAAATGTGGCGCTACTCAATGCGGCAATACGCCCGAGAAGTTGTCGCCCTGCTAGACCACCTTGATGTAAGCGCGGCAGTTGTTGGCGGTGCCTCACTTGGAGCAAACACAACACTTGAAGTCGCCGCAGCAGCACCTGAACGGGTCAAGGGAATGATCCTCGAAATGCCAGTCCTTGAGTCCGCACTGCTCGGCTGCGCAATGGCCTTCACTCCGCTGATGTGCGCACAGACATTCGCAGCACCCGTAATGCGCGGTGCTGGCAAAGTCGCATCACTCGTTCCACGCAGATTCATCCCCCTGCTGGGAGAGGTTGCACTCGACTGGATTGAGCAGGACCCAGCACCCGGCTCCGCCGTACTCCAAGGACTCTTCTTTGACCGGGTTGCCCCACCACGCGAAGAACGCCGCGAGATGAAAGCGCCAGCGCTGATCATCGGCCATCCGCGAGACCCAGTCCACCCATTCTCTGACGCGGGTCTCCTTTCAAACGAACTTGAGAACTCACGCCTGCTCAGGGCCAATTCCATCCTTGAACTGCGGTCACGCCCAGAACGCTTGACCGGTGAAATCACTCAGTTCGTCACGGAATGCTGGGCCCCGAAGAAGCGGGCCGCCAAGCCCCGGGCACGTCGTACTGCTTCGCGCAAGCCAGCAGCCAGCGCTGCCTGAGCAGCAGCCCGGCAGTTCCCCTCAGCCGTCCCAGCCTCCGCGGTCACTGCGATACAGCCCCTGGCCGGTGAACACCATGCGAACTGTTGCCGCGAGGATCTTCGAGTCCAGTGCGAGCGACTCATGCTCGATGTACCAAAGGTCAAGCTCAATCCTTTCACTCCACGGAATTGACGCCCGCCCCTGAACTTGGGCCCAACCGCTGATCCCAGGCCGGACGGCAAGACGGCCGCGTTGGCGTTCGTCGTACTGCTCAACCTGCTCCGGCAAAGTTGGCCGTGGGCCAACAAGCGACATCTCGCCCTTGACGACATTCACAAGGTTTGGCAACTCATCCAGCGACCAGCGGCGCAGGAAGCCACCAACACGGGTGATCCGGCTGTCGCCCTCATCAACGGCCATTCCAGCCCCGATGTGCTCGGCACCAACAACCATTGTCCGGAGTTTCACGATCTCGAAAATGTGCCCATCGCGCCCCGCCCTGGGCTGTCTGTAAAAGACGGACCCCTTGCTGTCCAGCCGGACCGCAACTGCGCAGACAAGAACAATGGGTGCCGTTCCAACCACTGCCGCCACCCCAACCGTGAGGTCAAGCAATCGCTTCACGCCACGGCTCAACCGGTTCACCTGGTTCCCTCCGGTGGTTCCCAGCCTGCCTCAGTTCCATGCCTTGCCCAGTCCCACCAGCCAGCGCCGATCGCAGCGGTCATGAACACGTAATAGCGAGCAATCAGAAGCGGCTTTGCCTTGACTCTGGAACCCAGGAGCGCGGCGCCCAACACCAGAGCTTGGAGAATGAACATTACGGCCCAGAAGGTTGAGCCGAGGGCAAGAATCGCACTTGCGAGAAGAGCCACCGTGTGAAGCAACGGCGAGGCGTAACGGATCGCACGGTGGCTGAAGATCATGAACGCGTAGAGCGGAGAGTAGCCCCGGGGAGACAGAAGGCCTCCCTTGATGACGATCGGCCAGGCGTGGCTCATCATCCGGCGCTTGCGGGCGAACTCGCCTTCAAGGCTCGGGACCATCAGCTCAGTTGCGGAAGCTGCTGGGGCTTCCACAGCACGGTGGCCAAGCTTCACCAGCGTGAATGGAAGTTTCAGGTCATGGCCCATCACCGGGTCAACTTCCACATAGTCACTTCGCCGCACTGCGTAGATCGCACCGTTGCCTGCCGTGACCGATGACAGTCGCGCTTCAAGGCCGCGAATGAACATTTCAAACCGCCAGTAGAGGCCCTCCTGGTTGGTGCCATCACCGCGCTCAAACCTGACACGGCCGCAGACGTAGGCAACGCTGGAGTCCGAAAACGGTGCCAGCAGGTAACGAAGCGCAGTTGGCCGCCAGGTTGAGTTGGCATCAGAGAAGGCGATCAGCTCACCCTTGGCTGCCTTGACGGCTGTGTCCTGCGCGCGGACCTTGCCTCCCCGGGGAAGGTCAAGCACTTGGTTTGCTCCCGCAGCTCGGGCTGCTTCAACCGTCCCGTCATCAGACCCATCACAGGCGACGATGATCTCTAGCCGATCAGCTGGCCAGTCAAGCTGTCGCAGGTTCTTCACCCTGCGCTCGATCACTGTTGCCTCGCGATACGCGGCAACCACAATCGTCACAAACGGAACGTCGTCACCCTTGATCGCAGAGGGGGCACCCGGCCGGCGGAGGACCATCTGGAGCAGAACGAGAGCGAGTGGGTAGCCCACCTGGCTCCAAGCAAGCAGTCCGACACTCAGCCAGAACAGGATTTCAAGAACAGTCTTCACAAGGGTGGAGTTTGCCCGGCCCGGCGGCCGCGCGACTAGTGGGAGGCGATTACGCGGGAGTAGAGCTCCAAGTGAAGCTCCGCTGCGCGCTGCCATGACCATTCACCTGCGGCCAGAAGACTTGCGCTCAAAGCAAGCCGTTCACGAGCCGCAGGATCAGCAACCAGCCCATTGATCGCAGCTGCAAGTGCGGCACTGTCCCCCGCTGGAACCATCTTGGCTGCCCCGCGTTGCGCAACATCTGGGAATCCACCCACATCACTCACAAGGAGCGGTGTCCCGAACGCCAATGCCGTCGCCAGAACGCCCGATTGGTCAATTTCCCGATAGGGAAGGACGCAGAGGCTTGCCGCGTTGAAGATCGGCGAGATCTCCCGGTCGTCGACGAAGCGCGCAACGAACCTGACTGAGTCAGGCGCAGCAGCCTGAAGCTCACTGATGTCCATCCGTGGTCGGCCAACAATCCACAGTTCGGCATCCGTAACCTCACGCCACGCTTCAAGCAGAACATCAATCCCCTTGTACGGGCGCATAAGGCCGAAACACAGGACCACCGGCTTCTCTCCCCGGCTGCCAGGACCTTCAAGCTCGGCAGGAAGGGCCATCGGATCAGCAATCTGGGAGAGGTGATGGAACGGGCCGTGGGGGATGACTGTTACCCGCTCCGGGTCCAGGCCAACCTCGGCTATGAGGCGATCACGCCCATGCTCGGTATGTACGACCACAGCATCGGCGTGGCCCCACAGTCTTGCTTGGGCTGCGACCTGCCCCGGCCGAGGCTCACGGGGAAGGACATCATGCGCTGTCATCACCAACGGCTTCGCGGTTGAAAGCAGATGCAGGTCAAGGCCCTGAACGGCAAGCCACTGTGCGTGGACAACATCAAACGCTTTGGTTGACCTGCGCCACCTGAGCATGTCTGGAATGTGTCGAACTGCCTTCCCTGCAAGCAAAACCTTTGACCCCGCGCCACCCGGGAGTCCCCCATAGAAACGCTCAACCCGCGAGTAACCATCAGGTTCGGGAACCTGCCCATACGCAAAGGGCGCAGTTGCAAGCTCAACCTGCACACCAAGCGCACTCAGGGCTGCTGCGAGAGCGTGGTCGTAGGCGGGCGTATAGGCCGCCGGATCAACCAGTTGGACCTTCATGCCTTCGTTGCCGCTCTGCATCTGAAGCTGAACGGTACAGGCGAGGATCCGGGCGCCAGAAGACCGGGAGTGCGTTGTGCCGCGGAGCCGTGCGCGATCATCTGTCAAATGAATGACCCCGAGGTCACCTACTGCATCGTCAACACCGCCCAACGGGAGAACCTGGAGGTGTGTCTTGACGCGGTGCAAAGCGAGTGTGAATCGCTCCCGTTCAAAACGGAGGTGCTGGTCCTTGACAACTTTTCAGATGACGGCTCGGCCGAGCTTGCCCAAGCTCACCCAATAGTCGACCGGGTCATAGCCCTGCCGCGAAGGCGGGGCAAGGCCCACAACGACAGCGAGCTGATCGGCGCTGCTCACGGTCGCTACTGCCTCCTCCTCAACGAGGACGCCTTCCTTCGCCCCGGGGCAACGCTCGCACTCTGGGAAGCACTTGAGGCCGACCCGCTGGCTGCCGCAGCCGGCGCGAAGTTGCTTCGGCCAGAAGGTGGAGAACAGCCTTCAGCCTGGAGATTCCCAAGCTGGGGAACTGTCCTCGCAGGAGCCCTGCTGCTGCACCGTTTCGTCACCGTTCAGTCCGGACGCGGTCAGTCAACAGTCCGCGTGGACTGGGCCCAGTCCGCGGCGATGATGATCCGGACCGAACCGGTTGAGGCGATTGGCAGACTTGACCCGAGCTATTTCGTCTACTCCGATGAGACAGACCTCTGCCGCCGACTGGCTGACCGAGGACGGCCCACCATTCATGTTCCTGGAGCCGCAGCCGTGCACCACGAGGGCCTGTCAACGGGCGCATCAGCTGAGCGCCGAATAGTTGAGTTTGCCCGTGGGCGTGACCGATATCTGAAAACCCATGTGGGTCGAATCTCCGCGCTCGCCATGCGCCCATTCATTGCTTTTCCATACCTGCTCAGGGCAGTTGCAGCTCAGGTCCTTCCCGGCCATGACCCGGAGCGCTACATCGCTCACGCACGGGCAGCCATGCGACCTTCCGACGGGGAAGGGCTGCGTGAAGCTGCGGCCGCGTTCAACCTGCGCGCTTCGGCACGAGACGCTGCCTGAGCAGTGTTGCGCCCCGCCTGAAGACAACTGCTTCCTCTGGCTTCACAAAACGGGTCGCCAGAAGTACCGCGGGGATGACAGCCAAAACAGCCGCCCGTTCCGCAAAGGCGATCGCCCCAGAGGTCTCGAGCAGCAGGTTGCCGACAATTGAAAGCCCTCCGGCAATGGCTACAAACTGGGCAAGCCTCGCCCACTCAAACCCGACTTCAAAAAGTTTGCGCGTCAGGAGCCTGAGCGCGATCAGCATCACCACATAAGCCCCCGCGAGGGCCATGCCGGCACCCGCAATGCCAAATGGTGGAACCAGCACGACCAGGAGCAGAATGTTGGCTGCGAGTCCGATCAGCGCCGCTGGAAAATTTCTGGTGGTCACCTTCGCTCGACCTCCAACGCTGACCATCAGATGAACAAGACCGTAGAGCGCCCAACCCAAAGCAACCCACGGCAACGCGGTGTAAGCGTCATAGAAAGTAGGGGCGGCCAGAAGGCGGACAACCCACCTGCCAAGCAGGACCAATGAGGCCACTGCCATGCCGGTTACCGCTGCGTACCAAGTGGTCACGGACGCGTAGAGGCGCGCTGCCTCGCGATCATCCTTGACGGAGTAGGCGAGCGGAGGCCAGGCGTATTGGAAGCCGCGGGCAAGGGCGATCATTCCGCCCGAGAGCTTGACCGCAAGCGAGTAGAGGCCAGCCGAGGCAGCTCCGCCTTTCCCATGGAAAAGCCAAGCGCGGTCGATCAGGTTAAGCGCGAAAACACTGGCGTCGGCAGGCACTGTCGGCAGCCCAAAGCGCAGGAGCGTTTTCATGCCGCTGGCTTGACCATCCTTTGCCCGAAGTCGCTCCCGCTCCCATACCCAGACGGCGATCAGCACCACTGCCGAGGCTGCGTAGTTGCCAAACAGAAGTCCATTGGCTCCATCCCCGCGGAAGACAACCAACCAGACGGTAAGGCTGACCGTCATCAACACATTCGCAATTGAGAAAGCGGCGTACTGGGCAGCCTTCTCCTCCACACGAAGCAACGACTGCGCGAGCTCAAGGTTTGAAAATGCCCAGAGGCCAAGTGCGCCAATGCGGACGATTGTCGGATCGGACGTACCAAGGGTCCAGCTGCTGATCGGCCCTGCGAAGTACGCGATGCCAAGACAGGCGACCGTTGACACGGAGAGCAAGGTGAGGACCGACTTGCGCGCAAGGGCGTCCTTCCCTGCCTTGTCAAGCTGCTCGTAGTGGTACCTGACGAACGCCTCGCCAATGCCAAGACGCACGACGATGCTTGCGAAGACAACTCCCGCTCCAATCAGCTCTGCCGTGCCGTAATCCGCCTTGGTCAGGTGCCGCGTGTAGACGGGAAGCAGGAGGATCGCCAATGGCTTCGACACGAGGTCGGAGAGTTGGTAGGCAAACGCCGTGCGTAAAAGCCGTCTCAGGTGTCCCGGTCCGGCCATCCCCGCGGACGGTACCGGGGGGACGGGCGGCTACCGTCCGCGGTTATGAACCGTCAGACCGCCCTGTTCCTTTTACCTCGCCCGCTTGAGTCATTCATCCTGCAGGACTTTGTCCGCCCACTGCTGGCCGGGGAGGACGTCGCAGTTCTCGAACCAGGGCGCATGCCAGCCGGGGCGTTGATGCGTCTACCCGCACCACTGGCGGCAGCCGAGGCAGCACGCCAGGCTGGCCGCGTGAAGGTCGAAGGCGACTTGGCAGCAGTGATCCTGATGCACCCAGTGCTGTGGCCGCTGGCCTCCGCTCTTCTGGCTCGCAACCCGGGCGCTGAGCTCTGGTACGGAATCTGGGACCGCTACGACCGTGCTCCCGACGCGGACGCAAAGACCCGGGCAAGGGTGGGAGCACTGCACGACGCCGCCTCCGGCCGGGCCAACTGGCGCTTCGCTGTTTCAGGGGCCCTGGCCGAACTCGAAGCCGCCAAGGGCCGTGAGGTTGACGTCCTGCCACCGCCCCATGACTCATTCCCAGCTCCTGACCCCGCACAGTCAATCGTGGCTGCGTCCATGGGTCACCTTGGTCGGAGAACTGACTGGACGCTGCTGCGCACGCTTGTTGAAGACATGCCGGAGCTGACTCTCCTGATGATCGGTGCCGTCCACCCGGATGAGACACCTGACGACCAGGACATGCACGCGGTGCTCAATGCTTCCAATGCGGTCCAGCTTGGCTCACTGCCGGATGAGGCTGCAGCCCGTGTGATCAGCTTGGCCGATGTCTGCCTGCTTCCTTTCAAAAAGGACGAGTTCAATGACACGGGCCTCCCACAGCGGATCCTGAAGGCTGCACGGGTTGGCAGGCGCACTCTCGTGCCACCGCTCAAGGGTCCGCTTACTCAAGGCGAGGCGGTAACGGTGTGCTCCACCCCTGAGGAGTGGGCCTCTGCATTGAGAGCGGCCAAGCATGCGGACCGGTCCGGTGAGGCGGGACTGCGTGAGTGGGCACTCTCAAACAATGAAGCTCTGCTGCTCGCGCCCATCCGGCAACGGATGCAAGCCCTCGGCGTTCGAGCCTAGCCCAGGCAAAGAAAAGGGTGGGCTGACTTTTCGTCAACCCACCCGATAATCAAATCCTTTTTAGCAGACGCCTAGAAAGGCGAATTGCTGCAGCGTGCGACCGCGTTCTTGCGGCCAAGAGTCGCGAGACTCTTTGGCGGAGTGTTGGCTCCGTACTGCGCCTGCGCCGTCTCAATGCAAGCCTGCTGCTTAAGGTTGCCCGCGCCAGTCCACAGCAGTGCTGTGGCCAAAATCGCAAGTGCCCCGTAGAAGATCTTGCCGAACGGGGGAAGCCCGATAGGCAGCGCTCCGCCAGCTGTCTCTTCGACTACTGCGTCGTTGGTCTCCTTGATCGCAACATCCGCATTCGCGGGGGCTGCATTTGAAGGTGCCTGAGTCTTCTCTTGTTCGTTCATGGTTCGGCAGTTTACCTGCTTTTTACTATCCGTGTGAGAAATGACACTATGTCAGCATCGGTCCTGTCCAAGTGGACTCAGCGGCTCAGTAAGGCCACTCCCCACGGCCTTGATCCAACAGCTTGGCAACCGGCCGAAGGTGAGAAACAAAAAAAACCTTGATTGCGACATTCCTGGCAAACCACCCGAGTTCACGGACTTGGAAAAGGATGCTCTTCCTGCGAGCCTCGGCGGCGGGCGAAGAGCGGCGGTACTCCGCAAGTGAACGAGAGCGGCCGATGTACTCCCACTCACGGCTCAGGAAAAGAAGTCGAATCTGGGCGAGTGTGACTCCGACCGACGAGAACGAA
>JAPLCH010000016.1 GCA_026392325.1 Solirubrobacterales bacterium
AGCTACCCAATGGGAAGGCTTGCCAACGCTCCTGTCATCAACACGACGATCATGCCCGCCAACGGCAATCCGCCCAGTGGGGTCGGCGAGCCTGGACTGCCACCGATCGCGCCGGCTATTGCCAACGCGATCGCATCACTGACAGGCACCCGCCTGCGGTCACTTCCTCTCCTGCCAGGCTCAGCGCCAGCGGGCGGCGACGACTGATCACCCTCTGAGAATCTGATGCGAGAGATCCTTCCCGACCTCGAACGCTGGCGTAAATCCGGCGAACGAATTGCAATTGCGACTGTCACAGGCGTGCGAAAGTCAGCACCACGGCCGCCGGGCGCCAAGATGGCGGTCAGCGAGAGTGGCCAGGTCGCGGGAACCGTGTCTGGTGGATGCGTTGAAGGTGCCGTTGTTGAGGCTGCAAAAGCCGTCCTCGCTGGCGGCGAGCCCCACTTGATGCACTTTGGAATAGCTGACGATGAGGCGTGGGAGATTGGGCTTCCCTGCGGCGGGGAGATCGACGTTTGGGTCGAGCTCTACTCCACAACTGGCCTTGAGTCAGCAGCAAGAAATTCCGGCCGGGCCGTTGAGGTGACCGTCACGGAAGGCGAGGGCATAGGAAGGAAGCTCTGCTTCACCCCAGACAGTGCCTTCACCGGAGACCTCGGGGACAGCACGCTTGAAGCTCAGGCAGTGTTTGACGCAGAGGAGCTGATGTGGGCCGAGCGCTCTCAGCAGCGAGGACGACTTTTCATTGATGTCATCGCACCGCCACCGCGCCTGATCCTTGTTGGAGCAGTTGATGTCTCAGCAGCTCTCTGCAGGCTTGCACGAGCCGCTGGCTGGCATCCGTGGGTGATCGACCCCCGCGCGACGTTCGCGACGCCAGAACGGTTTCCTGAGGCAGAGGGCATTGTGGTGGCCTGGCCAGCCCAGGCGTTCTCCCAGCTTGGTGGGTTGGACAAGGCAACTTCGGTCGCCGTGCTGACTCACGACCCGAAGATTGACGATGCGGCCTTGGAGGTTGCGCTGAGATCTCCTGCAAGGTTTGTCGGTGCGATGGGCTCAAGACGGGCCACTGAGTCCCGGAGGGAAAGGCTTCTCGAGGCAGGGATCACAGAGTCCCAACTCGACCGGCTCGCAGCCCCGCTTGGCTTGGACCTGGGGGCTACCAGCGTGGGCGAAACGGCGCTTTCGATGTTTGCCGAGATCGTTGCTGATCGCAACGGTCGGGACGGCGGTCGACTTCGGTCAACCGACGGACGCATTCACGACGTACCAGCCTGAGCCGCCCGAGACTGTCAGCCGGTTGAGCCCAGCAAGTCATCTAACTGTTGGGGCGTGTCCGCATCAAGGATGGAACCCCGACCGCACTCAACGCTGAGCGTGTCAGTCCCGAGCAGTGCCTTGGCTCCCACGTCGCCACTCAGTCCATCCACAGAGTCAAAAAGCCGCGACCCAATCAGGACGGGATGTCCTGGAATTCCGTCGTGGACTGCCCGAACGGCAGATGCTTCTCCATCCCAAGCATCGAGGACTACGGCGACCATGTCCGTAGTCACCAGCGGCTGATCTGCCAGCGTCACGACCACAGCATCCGAGCTGTCCCTCAATGCTGCGATCCCGGCACGCAGAGATGCCGCCATGCCCTCCTCCCAGCCTGCGACGGGAATCAGTTCGACTTCAGTCTCCGCCAAGGCTGACTCAACAGCGTCTGCTTGTGCACCAACAGTGACGGCGACCTTCTGGATCGCAGCCAAGTAGAGGAGCTGTCGGGCAGCCCGCAGAACCAGAGGCTCGCCATCAAACTCAGCAAGTTGCTTTGGTCCACCAAATCGCTCGCCTGAGCCAGCGGCAAGGACAAGCCCGGAGATGCGCAGTTCTGAACTCATTCCGTCAGCGTCTTTCAACCATCGGACGACAGGGCTTTGCCTCCGAAGACAAGCTCCTCGTTGAACTCGAAGTTGCCTTCCAGCGCACGCCGAACCGGGCAGGTGTTGGCAACTCTCTCAAGGCGAGTGATCTGGTCCTCCGTCAAGCCTTCCGGCATGTGGATCTCGACATCAAAACGCTTGGGGTCAGCCTCGTAGTCGTAGTCGACATCAACCCGCAGGTCGCCCAGATCCCATTCCTTACGCAGTGCGTAGAGCATCATCATTGTGGAGATGCAGGAGGCCAAGGCGGCTGGGAGAAGTTCATGTGGAGCAGGCCCCAAGTCGGTTCCACCGATGTCAGTTGGCTCATCAGTGATGATCGTGTGACGGCCATTGACATCCACCTCGTGGCGAAGTCCGCCATCGACACTTCTTGCAGTTGCTGTGAATCCCATCTCAGGCCCCCATTGATCTTGGGTTGCCCTTGAGGTCACAGCCCAGCAGTGGCGCGAACAGACAAACATTCGCGAGTCCTGCAGCAAGCGGTACGAGACCGACTATTGCCAAAACAGTCCCGCCTGTTCCACCGACGGCAGCAAAACCGATGACGATCAGCGCGATTCCCGCGATGATCCGCAAAGCCCGGCCTGCACTGCTCTTCATGAAATCTACGAAAGCCATGTTGCACCCCTTTGTTGTCTGGTCTGGATCATTTTCAACTGTCTCCACCGTGCCCGAAACGGACATCGGGAAGGATTCGCTTCAAAGGCTTTGGCAGCCACCATGCCCATGGACCAAGCAGCCGCAGCAGTACCGGCATCAGCAGGAGCCTCACCAGGAATGCGTCGAGCAGCACCGCGACGCCGAGAATCACTCCCATCTCCTTGGGCGGCAACGGGCCTGAGAGGGCGAAAGTGAAGAACACGGCAACCATCACTCCGGCAGCGGCGAAGATCACGCGGCCGCTGTGAGCCAGTCCACCAACCATCGCCTCCTTCGCATCATGGTTCTTGTCCCAATGTTCCTTCGCTGACGAAAGCAGGAAGACGGTGTAGTCCATCGAGATCGCGAAGATCATCGCGAAGAAGAACACTGGCCCCCAGGCATCGAGAAAGCCCTGCGATTCAAAGCCAAGCAGTCCGGATCCATGTCCGTCCTGAAAGATCAGCTTTGCCGCCCCGAACGCAGCTCCGGTCGCGAGCAGGCTGGTCAATACCCCAAGTGCCGCGATTACGGGAGCTTGGAGCGCGACAAGCAGGAGGAGGAACCCGAGCAGCAGAACCACCCCGGCCACGAGTGGTGTCTTGTCATTCAGGAGGACCTCCAAGTCGTGGTTCTCCGCTGAGGCGCCACCAACCAGCGTCCCCGCCGGAAGCGTGGTCCGAAGTCGGTCAATGGTCGCGGCAGTAACCGGGCTTGAAGGGTCGCTCTTCGGTGTCGCCTGGATCAGCACAGCACCGTTTGCCCCATTCATCGGCGGCATCGCCTGGGCAATCCCGGAGTCTGCCTTGACTACTGCGAGAACGCGATTTGCGCCTTCAGTCGTCGTGACGATCTGCAGTGCCCCAGGGGCCCCTTCGCCGAAGGCTTTCTGCACTTGGACGTAACCAACTCTCGAGCTGTCCGTCTTCGGCACAACCTTGATTGACGGCATGCCTGTGTTGAGCCCGAAGACGGGGATGATCAAGGCGCCGAGCAGTACAAGTGACAGCGCACCCCAAGCGTATGGGCGCTTCCAGAGCCGTTCAGCCCATGCGGCAAACCGAGGCGAGCGGTGTTCACCGGAGTGAACCCACGGCAACGCGAGGCTGTCCACTCGAGGCCCGAGCTTGCCGAGCACAGCTGGCAGGAGCGTGAGCGCAGCAGCGAGGATGAATACGACCGAGATCATGATCCCCAGCGCCATTGACTGGAAAGCAGGCGAAGGGACGAGCATTACTGCTGTCAGCGAGATCAACACTGTGAGCCCGCTGAACAGAACCGCCTTTCCTGCGGTGTCCATCGTCTCAGCGACAGCGTGTTCCGTTGATTCTTTGGAACCAAACAGCGCTCCCCTGAACCGATAGACAATGAAGAGCGCATAGTCAATCCCCAATGCGAGCGCGAACATCAGCGCGAAGTTCATTGCCCAGATGGAGATGTTGAAAATCTTGGTTCCCAAGTAGAGCGAACCCGCGGAGGCCATCAGGCCAAGGATGGTCAACATCAGCGGAAGGCCTGCTGCGACGAGCGAGCCAAAGGCCAGTACCAAGATCACAAGCGTCACAGGCCAGGAAATCAGCTCGCTTTTCATCATCGCGTTGCGATTGGCCGTGTTGAAGTCGGACCACATTCCGCTCGCGCCAGTGAGGGAGACGGTGATTCCGGTCCCTCCGATGTCGCCGAGTTTCCCCTTCAGGTCGTCGGCGGCACGGACCATCGTGTTGGAGTCTGCTTTCGCACCTGCCTGAATGACTGCGATGTGACCGTCCCGTGAGATTGAGAGACCGGGCTGCGGTGGAACTATCTGGCTGACCCGGCTATCCGTCCTGAGGACTGCCTCCGAGGAAGCTATTGCCTTCTTGAACCCTGGGCTTGACACGGTTTGCCCGTCTGACTGCACGACGACCATAAGTCCGCTGGATGAGAGACCCCCAAAGTTCTTGTCAATCGCCTTTCTTGCAGCAACTGACTGGGATCCATTTGCTTCCCACCCTGCGCCCGACAGCGCGGTTTCGACCTTTGGGGCAAAGAACCCAAAGACAATTGCGATCAGAAGCCAGGCGATCGCGACAACCCGGAAGTGCGTCGCGGTCCAGTGGCCCAGTCGGCCTATTGGTCCGAACTTGCTTGATCGGGTCTTGATGCTCATGCCGCATTCCGTGTCGGGTAGAGAACAGACTTGAGCCCGGCCAGCTTCTTGAGCATCAGCGATGCCCCGCAGTCACCAACAACTGCGTAGAGCCACTGGTTGGCGGCGACGAACAGGACCAGCAGCAGGAACCACTGGGATACGAACGCGGTCAGGAGGACCGCAATGACCAGCATGGTCCCGCCAAGCGCGAATAGTGCGCGCTCAAGCGGCATGCGCCCGTTGTCAGTTGTCTGGCATTGAGTGGTCATGCTTCACCCTCCCGGTAGAAGTTCACTGAGGTCATCAACGTTTCGCCGAAGGCCACCGCAAACGTGTTCGCAAAGTTCAAAAACAGCTGGGTCAGCTATTGAATAGAGGGCCTGAGTGCCGATTCTCTCGCGCTTGACCAGATGGGCTTCATGCAGGATTCCCAAGTGTTTGGACACGTTCTGTTGAGTGCAGTCCGTGGCCTGGGTAAGGCCGCCGACCGACAGCGGGCCATCCCGGAGAGCGTCAAGAAGCCGGAGCCGGTTCGAGTCGCCAAGGACACGAAATCGCTTGGCAATCATTTCTGCCAAGGCCTCTGGAATTGGATGGGGAACGGTCATCGTCTGGGTCATGAACCCAGAGTACCACAACTCTACGGTTGTGGAGTTGTGTCTTGCTCCAGCTAGCTAGCCGACCCTGACCGGTATTGCCCTGGGCTGGTTTGCAAAGAGTGACCTGACGATGCTCGGCTCCCCCGCAAGCTCCAAGTTGGGGAATCTTGCGAGGGTCTCCTCAAAGAGGATCTTCAGTTCAAGCCGAGCCAGCGCCGTCCCAAGACAGAAGTGCCTGCCGCCCGCACCGAAGGCCTGATGGTCAGGGTTTCTCTCCACATCCATGGTGTGAGGGCACTTGTGGAGGCTCTCATCGCGGTTCGATGACGGGTACCACATGATCACCTTGTCTCCCTCACGAATCTTCTTGCCTCCGAACTCAACATCACGGGTCGCCGTCCGACGGAAGTGAGCGAACGCAGGAAACATACGCAGGAACTCCTCAACCGCGACTGGGATCATTGACGGGTCTTCCACAAGTCGTTGCAGCTGATCCGGTTCCCGCAGGAGAGCGAGCATTCCACTTGAGAATGTGGCCTTGGTGCTGTCATTCCCGGCAGAGACAAGGAGCGCGAAACCCGAGGCGATCTCATAGTCCTCAAGGCGCTCTCCATCAACCTCAGCGTGGACGAGCAGGCTCGTAAGGTCGTCGGTCGGGTTCTCCCTGCGATCCGCCGCCATCTCGATCACACGGGCCACCCCTTTCTGGATCAACTCAAGGACCGTGCCCTCGCCCTCAGGCTGAAGTTCGTCGTCGCCAAGCGCCAACCCCCTGTTGGCGAAGTCAGCCCACATTGCATCGTCCTCCTCCGGGGCTCCCAGGAAACTTCCAATCACGCGACCAACTACAGGCTGGGCGAGGTCAGTAACAAGCTCAAACTCCGATCGCCCCTCGAGCCCGTCGAGAACCCTGGTTGTGATCACACGGATCTCATCCTCATGCGCCGCAATGCGCTTGGGCGTGAAGCCCCGCTGAAACAGGTTCTTGATTCGGTCGTGGCGGGGTGGGTCCATTCCAATGAACATCGCATTCTGAAACTCGATCGGAACGGAGTGGTCAGCAGCGAGGATCCCGCCCCTCTCTGAGGAGAAAGTCTCCCAGTCGCGGCTGATCGCGTGAACATCCTCGGCCTTGGTGATTGACCAGAAGCCTGACTCACCCTCCCACCCGGCCATCTCGCTCCAATGGACAGGGTCTTCCTTACGGAGCCGTTCAAAGACGGCGTGCGGCGGACCCTGCTCCCAGAGACTCACATCCCCAAGGTCGACATCCTCTATTGGCTTCTCGGCCATTCCTGACGACATCCGCTCATCTCCCCCAAGTTGGCGCAGTGCAATAACGTAGACACAGAGTAACAGTCTGTCGGACACTATGTCCGATTATGTGGTCATAGTTGGCCCGTGGCCCTCCCCTCGACCCGTTAGCGTGCACCCAGAGATGGCATCAATCACCAGAAACCCAAAGCGAAACAAGGCCCAAGGCGAGTCCGTGGTCAGTCAGGTCGCTGCCGCACTTGAGCGCCTCCTTCGCGATGGCCACAACTTCACATCACTCGGGGTACAGCGGATCTCTGACGAGGCCGGCATCGCCCGATCAAGCTTCTACAG
>JAPLCH010000128.1 GCA_026392325.1 Solirubrobacterales bacterium
GCGGGCCGCTTCGGATGGCTGAAGTACTCAACCCACTTGACAGAGTTGCCCTTCACCCGCGTGTCAGCAGCAGCCTTCAGGGTCAGCGTAGTGACCTTGGTCCTCGGGTTGAACTTGAGCCCGACCTTCGACAGAACCGGCGCTGAATGCGCAGGGTTGCCCACAGTCCAAGTCGTGGTCGTAACGGAGGACTCATTGCCAGCCTTGTCGACCACCTTCACCGCAAGCGTGTGCCGGCCATTGCTGAGCGAAGTGAACTGAGCTGGAGCAGGAGGCTGGACTTCAGCCAAAGTACTTGAGCAGTCGAGCGTAAAGCGACTGTAAACAGCAGGGGCGTGCCCCTCTAGAGGCACTCCGACAAGAAGTGCGTATCCGGAATTCCCCAGTAATGCGTAGTTGTCTTCGCACGAGCTCCCGTAGTACCCGCCCCACACTCCCAGCCATATTGCGGAAGGTGTTACGCCGTCGGGGAAGTCAGTGGCAGCCATGTCGGCGGCCTGCCAAAAGGGGTAGCCGCCCGGATACATTTGACTTGGCGGATAACTCACGCCCCAGTGGAGCTTTGACCATCCCTGGGATTCCCCCCAGTGCAGGCGAGTGTTCCAACCGACGCTGATTGTGGCCTGGTCACCAGGTGCAGCATTCGGAGCTGGGCACTTGACAAACTCGCCACCGTCAAGGCTGCACATCAGCTTGGAGCCCTGCTCCTCGCTGGCAACAAAAGGCGCCGTCGGACCTGACGTTGAAGAGTTGGCGGGTGATGTCAAAGTCGGAGCTGCCGGCGCAGTGGTGTCAACCGTCCAAGTCGTCTTGCTCTCAGCGCCCACGTTGCCGAGCGAGTCAACGCCCCTTACCGCAAGGCTATGAGCGCCGTCTGGGAGACCCTTGAGCGACTTCGGTGAAGTGCAAGCAGCGAAATCCCCATCGTCAACTGAGCACTCGAACGTGGCGTCCGTCTCGCTGGATGTGAATCCGATTGAGGCCGACGGGGAGTTGGTAGTTGAGTCAGGCTTCCCTGACAGAGTTGGCGAATTGGGACCGGTCGTGTCCTGAGTCCAGGTTGCTTCGGACACCAGCGACGCCTTGTCATCAATCACCTGCTTGAAGCGAAGGGAGTTGTCCCCGTCGTTGCTGCAGGCCGGGGAGCAGGCATTGATGGTGTCGGTGGTGACACCGTCGATTGACTCACCCGCGGTGATCGTGATCTTAAAGTTCGAAAGGAACCAGCCCGGCATGTCTGAGCAGGGGCGGAAGTCCGCGGAACCGCCCGACATGTAGATCTCGCACCAAAGCACGCCATTGGAAGCGTGTGCGACTTGGAACTGGACACCAGTCTTTGTGCGCAGGCCAACCGGAGCGTCAATCAGCTTCGGGGCAAGGTAGACGCTGCCAACATTGCTGGTGATGCCATCCCCGTTGGTTTGACGAACGGAAATTTTCTGCTCGCCACCGGTCAGGTTGGTGACGGTGAACTTGCCCTCGGTGGCATAAATCAATGTGCAGTCGCCCCAAGCGTCATCGTTCAAACGGCACTCGACCTTGCCCGTCGGCCACTCGGCCAGTGTGAAGTCAACAGTCGTGCTTAGAGGGTTGCTCACAAGCGCTGCCTCAGCCCTGAACGAACCTGGGGTCCCTGGGCGGGAATAACCGCCGGCCACAGTCAGACCATAAAAATCTTCTCCGTTATAGCCGTAGCCCTGAAGGGACTTAGTCGCAAGCTGCGCGACGGCCCCTGTGGACTCAAACGCGCTCGATCCAACAGTAGGAGCATCTCCCTGAAAAGTCAGGCTCGTAAGCGAAACGTCGTCGAGGAAAGCAGCTCCGCCAATGCTCGTGACCGTCGCCGGAAGAGTCACGTTCTTGAGACTTGAATCCGAGCGGAAAAGGTCGTCCGAAATGGCAGCGATTTGCGAACCCTCAGCAAACGTGGCGCTTGCCAGATTGTTCATGGACTGAAACGCTGCGCGACCCAGGGTCGTAACCGTGCTCGGGATCGTGACGCTGGAGATGCCCGCGCCACCAAACGCGTTCTCCCCGATGCTCGTCAGACCCTCAGGAAGCGCGACGCTTGTGATGCCCTCTTGGTTTGCGAAGGCGCTGGCGCCAATACCGACGACAGGATTGCCGCCAATCTTTTCCGGAATCACCAAGCTTGACGGGCAATCCCCATCGCAACCAGTGATCGTAACTTGGTCACTGTCAAGCGAGTAGGTCAGGCCACCACTCATTTCCGCGGCGGCGGGGCCTGCGAGAGCAAGCGAAGCAACAAGTGCGAGGGAGCTGAGGGCGAGAGCGGCTTTACGACGGGCACGGAGGGAGGGCATCGCTAATTTCCTTTGGAGGAGAGGGGCAGGTTCGAATTGAGGCCCGGAGACTACAGAAGTTGTTTCCAAGTCGCAAACTGGAACCGAAGCCCAACGAAAAGGGGCCGCACATGGCGGCCCCTGCACTCCTGAAAGTCGTTTGAACTACTCGGAGAGAGGCTTCTCCATGGACTTCGGAGTCGGCACGTTGATGTACGGCTGGATCTCCTTGGGGTCCTCGTCCTCCTCGTGGTAAGCGCTCTCAGCGTTTACCGCCCAAATGTCATGTCCTGCGCCGTCGAGAATGTTCTCGACTGCACGCATTGACGTAAGCATGGAGTGGTCAGAGTTGTTGTAACGGTGAAGTCCGTTACGCCCAACCTGGACAAGGTTTGGAACTGTCTCAAGCCAGTCACGGATGACGCCGACTCGGACATCGTAATCCGGGTCGTACATCGGATAGGCCTTTTCAACGCGGACCGCAAAGCCCTGCTTGACGCGGCTTGAGTCACCAAGACCCAGCTGGTTGAGCTCACGCTTGCCAAGCTCGACAAGGTCCTCGTCAGCCATCTCCCAAAGCTCGTCGCCTTCGAAGCAGAAGTACTCAAGGCCAATGCAAGTCTCGTTGACGTCCGGATCGGGAACCATCCAAGGGCTCCATGAACGGAAGTTCTGAATGCGGCCGGCAGTCACTTCGGGATCGTGGATGTAGATCCAGTTGTCCGGGAAAGGCTCGTTGACAACATCGTCAACCTCAAGCACCAGACCAACGGTCAGGAAGTCGCGGTAACGAAGACCCTTCGCTGCGTCGCGGATCTCAGGTGAAAGTTCCGGATCTGCAAAACCAACGGTGTTGCGCAGTGCGAGTGATGAGACAACATGGCTGCATGGGATCTCCACGCCGCCGGCGATGACGCTGACAACCTGGCCATCACGAACGTTGATCTTGGACACAGGGGCGTTCATCCGAACCTCGCCGCCGCGCTCAACGATCTTCTCGCTCATCCGCTCCCACATCTGACCTGGGCCAAAACGTGGGTAGTTGAAGCTGTCAATCAAGGACTTGATCTTGTTGTCCTTGTTGCCCATGAACGCTGCCTTTGCAGCTGAGAAGAACGAAAGGCCCTTGATGCGCTGTGCCGCCCACTCAGCCTGAATTTCCGTGCATGGAACGCCCCAGACCTTTTCCGTGTAGGACTTGAAGAACAGGGTGTAAAGGCGCTTGCCAAAACGGTTGGAAACCCACTGCTCAAGGTTGTCCTCAGGACCCTTGGGGGTGATTGCCGCCCAAAGGTATGAAAGTCCGGCACGCATAAGTTCAAACGGACCAAGCTTCTTGATGACGTCCATTCCCTGAAGGGGATAGTCGAGGAACTTCTTGTTCCAGTAGATGCGCGACATACGGGGACGCTGAAGGAACTCGTCCCCCATGATCTCGTCCCAAAGCTCATTTACTTCGGTTGCCTTGGTGAAGAAGCGGTGGCCGCCAAGGTCGAAGCGGTAGCCGTTACGGATCTCCGTTCGGGCGATACCGCCGAGCATGTCCGTGGCCTCAAGGACCAGAACAGGCTGGCCGCGCTTGGCCATCAGGTATCCGGCAGTCAAGCCGGCGGGACCTCCGCCGAGGACTACGACGGGGTTTTCAGGGGTGATTGTTGGGTTAGGTTCAGTCATATCTCTTCGTATACGGGGGCTGGGCGGATTTGGCCTTGTTCGGCACTATTTCGCCGTGGCGGTCTTTTGACCTGCCGCGGACTTCTTCTCATACAGATAAGCCGAGTTTCCAACCCCAGACGGCGAGATGAAGAACCACGGAACGGCCTTCAACGGTACCAAGTGGGGATCCCGCGCAAGCAGCCCACTCCACTGGGCGGACCGGAGCCGCACAAGTGAGGTCCATGGCTGAACCCAATTAGACCGCGTGATCGTGAGCGGTCGGATGATCAGAATGCGGGCTCCGACCGGCAACGAACCGATCAACTTGGCGTAAGTCGGCCCTGGCTTTGCGCCACGGAACCTGTCAACCACATCAGTCCAGTCAAGCATGCGTGGATCGCTGGTCATGCCCATCGGATCGGCAAACTTCAGCCCACCCGGCAGGTAGTACCAAGCAAGTGGCGTCTGTTCAGGCTGAGCTGAGATCACAAGGTCACCCGGACGAAGGTCGTCTCGCACATTTGTGGCGATGTCGCGGACGTTGCTCTTGACCGCGAGCGTGTTGTCCACGGGCGAGACGAGCGCC
>JAPLCH010000213.1 GCA_026392325.1 Solirubrobacterales bacterium
CTCGTTGACGGTCGGGCAGCTCTGATTCAACCCTCCGTCAAGCGCCTTCCCCAATGGGGAGCGTGAGACGAAGTGTTGAGCAGGTGCGGCCATAGCCAATGGTAGCAATCTGCCCCGGACACGCGGGAGCTAAATGCGCTTGGAGTTTGTGACAGTCCGTCGGCTAAGCGGGATGAGCGGTTACTGCTCTTCCCGCATGGCGGGAAATAGAACTACTTCACGGATTGTTTTGCTGCCCGTGAGGAGCATTACGAGTCGGTCAATGCCAATCCCGATTCCGCCGGTTGGCGGCATCCCCTGCTCGAGTGCGCGAATGAAAGCTTCGTCGTATGGCTGGGCTTCGTCATCTCCAGCATCGGCGTCGGCGCGCTGGGCCTCAAAGCGGCGGCGCTGCTCATCAGGATCGTTGAGCTCGCTGAAGGCGTTGGAGATCTCCATGCCAGCCGCATAGGCTTCGAAGCGCTCGACCAGCCCTTCCTGGGATCTGTGGCTCTTGGCGAATGGCGAGAGTTCAACCGGATAGTCAAAGAGGATGGTTGGCTGCTGAAGCTCGGGCTCAACATGCTTGGTGAGGAGTTCATCAACGAGTTGTGGCCAAGTGTCGGTCTCTGGGACTTCAAGACCCTTCTCCTTCATCGCAGCTGCAAGCGAGTCGCGGTCGCGATTGGCGAGGATGTCAATCCCGCAACGCGTGTGGATTGAACTTTGGAGTGTCTCTCTGCGCCAGGGGGATTCGAAGTCAATTTCGCCCTCGTAACCAACAGCTCGTGAGACCTCACGCACAAGGTCTTCCAAGCGTGAGGCGATCACCATGTAGTCGGAGTAGGCCTCGTACCATTCGAGCATTGTGAATTCGGGGTTGTGCTTTGGCGATATGCCTTCATTGCGGAAGTCTTTGCCCAACTCGTAGACACGCTCCAGCCCTCCGACGATGAGTCGCTTGAGGTAGAGCTCGGTTGCGATGCGCAGGTAGAAGTTGCGATCGAGTGCGTTGTGGTGTGTGGTGAAAGGTCGCGCTGCAGCACCTCCGTAGAGCGGCTGGAGAACTGGGGTTTCCACCTCCACAAAGCCGTCGCGGTCGAGGAACGCGCGGATCGTGCTGATCACTTTGGCGCGGGTCAGGAACAGCTCACGGGATTCTTCTGAAGCGATGAGGTCAAGTTCACGGCGGCGATAGCGGGTCTCAATGTCTTTGAGACCGTGGTGTTTGTCTGGTGGCGGCCGCAGGGCTTTGGCCAGCAGGAAAATCTCTTCAACCTTCAGCGAGAACTGGCCTCGTTTGGTCTTCATCGCTGTGCCATCCACGCCGATCAGGTCGCCAAGGTCAAGGTCGCCAATTGCTGCAAAGGCTTCCTCTCCGACATGGTCAGTCTGGGCGAGCAACTGAATCCGGCCCGTTCGGTCAAACATGTCGATGAAGACGGCTCCACCCTGGCCACGGCGGGCTGCGAGACGCCCGGCGATCCTGTGCTTGGAGTCGGTTTCGTCTCCGTCGTTCAGGCCTTCGTGCTGGGCAATGACGGCTTCTACAGGTTCGACATTCTCAAATGAGTGCGGGAACGGATCGGTTCCTGCTGAGCGCATTGCGTCAGCTTTCGCACGACGCGCAGCGACAAGTTCTTCCTCGCGGCTTTCGCCGGTCGGCTCCTCAGGGACTTCGGCCATTGAGTCAGCCGATCTTGGTGATCTTGAGCTGGCGCTTCTTGCCGCTTGGCAGTGGAATGTCCACTACGGCATTGCGCTTTTGACCCAGCAGGGCTTGGCCAACAGGTGACTCATTGGAGACTTTTCCGGCGGCAAGGTCAGTTTCGGCTGATCCGACGATCGTGTAAACGATGCTCTTGCCGGACTTCTGGTCCTTGATGTTGACTACGGATCCGATTCGTACCTGTTCATTTCCGCCCTTATGGGCATCAACGACTGTGGCCGAACGAAGGCGTTCCTCAAGGGTGGCAACCCGAGCTTCGAGCATTGCCTGCTCGTTTTTGGCGTCGTCGTACTCGGAGTTTTCGGAGATGTCTCCGAACTCGCGGGCGACCTTAATCCGCTCGGCAACTTCACGCCGACGATCGGTCGTCAAATGTTCAAGTTCCGCCTTGAGCTTCTCAAGGCCTTCTTTTGTGAGGATTACGTCTCTTGGCAAGTTCTCTTCTCCAGTGGAATGCTGCACCCGGAAGGATGCGGCAGCATAGCAGTCACTGATACCGGATTAGACTGCGTGCGCCACAGAAACCGACTGAATGATCTCTCGGGCGGCTTCAACGCCCTCTGCTCGCTGGAGAGAGTCCTGTAGTTCATGGCCTCCGCCAAGCCTGTCCACATACCACGGGTAGAACTTCCGGAGGTACCTTCCGGCCCTGTCCTCCCCTATGTGTTCAACGGCTCGATCCATTGTCCATTCAAGCTCGTAAATGATCTCCGCAGTGCTCGGCGGCTCATCCCGGTTGCCAAGTACTTCCTCAAAGAGCCAGGGGTTGCCCATGATTCCGCGGGCCAGCATTACCGCGTCCGCGCCGGTGTGTTCAAACACTTCACGGACTGTGTCCGCATCCTTGAGGCCACCTGAGATCGTGACGGGAATGTCGAGCGATTCGACAAGTTCCTTGGCGAGGTCATAGTCGGGTTTTCCCTTGTGTGCCTGCGAGGCGTGTCGGGGGTGGAAACCAATTCCTGCGACTCCAGCATCGTCCTGAAGGCGCAATGCGAGTGTCACTCCGTCTGTCTCTCCAGGCTTCTGACCAGGGCGGATTTTGACTGTTACGGGAAGACCTGAGCCGCGTGCTGCGGCGGCCGCCACTGCTACTGCCCGGTCATGGTCACGCAGAAGTGCGGCGCCAGCTCCGGTCTTGCAGACCTTCGGGACTGGACAGCCCATGTTGAGGTCAATCATGTCCGCTCCCGTGCCAGCGACGATCTCAGCTGCTGCTTCCATCGCGTCGGGGTCCTCACCGAACAGCTGGATTGCTACGGGGTGCTCGTCCGGGTGGATTCGGAGCATTTCTTTGCAGGTCTTTTCATTGCCGTGCTTGATCGCGTGGCTCGAGACCATTTCCGAGACGAGCAATCCTGCTCCGAAGCGTCGGGCCTGAAGGCGGAAGAACCAGTTGCCAATCCCAGCGAGCGGCGCGAGGGACACACGGTTTGGAATGGCAACGCCGCCAATCTCGAATGGTTCATTGAAATCTCTGCTCATCGGAAGGTGAGGATAGGGGCTGTCGAGAGCGTCAAGCTGCCGCGTTGCGCTCGTGGATCAAGCGGAGCCCCGTGAGCGTGAGCAGGTCATCTATTTCATTCACCCGGCGGCAGGAGGGAACGATCACATGTGCCTGACCGCCTGTGGCGATCACTTGCATGTCCGGTCCAAGCTCGGCTTCAAGCCGTTCAAGGATTCCGTCCACGAGCCCGGCAAATCCGAAGATCACACCTGCGCGCAATGCCTCAACGGTGCTCTTGCCAATTACTTCGCGTGGCTCAGCGAGGTCAACCTTGGGCAGTTTCGCGGCCTTCTCCGTGAGGGCTTCAACTGAGATCTCAACACCTGGGGCGATAAGGCCGCCCAGATAGTCGCCCTCAGCTGACACTGGGTCGAAGGTGATTGCAGTACCGAAGTCGACAACGACGCATGTTGTCTTGAAGTGCTCAAAGGCAGCAACGGCGTTCACCAGCCTGTCAGCCCCGATCTCTCTGGGGTTGTCATAGCGAAGGCTCATTCCAGTCTTGACACCCGGGCCTACGACGATTGGCTCGTGCCCCAAGTAGTTCTCGCCGACGAAGCGCCATGCTTCTCCGAGTGCTGGAACGGTTGAGGAGACGATTGCCGCGTCCAAGTCCTCGAACCCGACGCCCCTCAGTTCCAGGAGACTGTGCAGCGCTGCTCCCAGTTCGTCACCCGTGCTGTCTCGGACCGTCGCGAATCGCCAGTGCTCAACGAGCTCTGTTCCACGGAAGGTCCCAAAGTGGGTTTGTGTATTTCCAACGTCTACTGCGAGAAGCATGAATGCCCATTATGCTCGCGATCATGATTAAAGCGACGCTCTGGCAGATTCCCGGCTCCCACCCATGTGAGGCAGTCCACACAGCAATGACCATGAAGGGCATGGAGGTCAAGACGGTCAACCTCCTTCCCGTGATGCACAAGCCCGTCCAACGGGTGATGTTCGGTCAGGCGACAGTTCCCGGAGTTGTGTTCCCCGGAGAGCGTGTCGTTGGCTCCCGCCGAATCATGCAGAGGCTTGACCAGCTTGTGCCTGAGCCACCGCTCTTTCCTGCCGACCCGGCAGCACGCCTCAAGGTTGAGGAAGCGGAGACTTGGGGCGACGACGTCCTCCAGGCAGCCGTTCGCAGGCTCCTGTGGACTGTGGCCCGCCATGATCCGAAGACTGTTCTGACCGCTCTTGCCGACCCGGAGACACTCCCAATCCCGCTTCCAATCGCGATGGCTGGCGCAAATCAGATCGTCTGGGGCGAGACCAAGATTCATGGCGTCACCGACGAGACTGCGCGCACTGACCTTTCAGCACTCAAGGGCCTGCTCGATGAGGTTGACTGTCTGATCTCCGAGGGAGTTATTGGCGGCGAGACTCCAAACGCAGCCGACCTTCAGATCCTCTCCTCAATCAAGCTGCTGTCAGCCGTAGGCGACTTCCGCCCTCTGCTGGAAGGCCGTCCGAGCGTTGCACTCGCAGACCGGGTCTTTCCCAAGTCTTCTGGTCAAGTCCCAGCTGGCGTACTGCCAGCGGACGAGCTCGCTCTGCTCAGCTGAGCTCAAGCGTCGTTCGTCAGATCAGCGGCGGTCCGGCAATCCGGACCCGTTGGTCGGGGACGTCACCAAGCGCGTCAAGTGCGTCCTGAACACGGACGCCGGTTGCAGTCACGAGGTCAGGCTCAATCTCAAGCAGCGGGACCATCACGAAACGCCTGCTTGTCACCTCGCGATGCGGAAGGTCAAGCCGCTCTGACTCAAGAATGGTGTCCTCCATCAGGAGGAGGTCAATGTCGAGCGGACGCGGGCCGTGCCGCGGGCCGTTGGGGTCCCTCCCCATCTCGATCTCCAGCTGTTTGACGACATCAAGCAGCACCAGTGGTTCAAGGTCTGTGCTGACTTCAAGGCAGGCGTTGAAGAAGTCAGGCTGGTCGAGAATCTCCCCGACCGGTTCCGTTTCCCACACGGAGGAGGAACGCAAGACCTGAACGCCCTGGTCCTGAAGGAGACCGACAGCGTCCTCCATGTTCCCCCGGCGATCCCCAACGTTTGAGCCGAGGCCAAGGTATGTGATCCGGGCTTCACCCATTGCGGGTCCTAGGAGGCTTCGCGGTGGAGC
>JAPLCH010000229.1 GCA_026392325.1 Solirubrobacterales bacterium
CAAAGTTTGCGTGCTTCTCGGAAAACCCCGCGCCCCCGACCCTCAGGTCGCGACAACCGGCCCCGTCAAGAAGCTGGCCGGCGGACCGGCCCTCCGCCTCAGAGCCCGTGGGGTTCTTGAAAGTGGAACCAAAGGTCTTGACCCCCCAAGGTTGAGCTTCCTTCCGCTTTGCCCTCAACTCAGCCAAGACCGCCTTCGACGCCGCTGGATCAGCCGGAGAGAGATGGAATGCGGCCTGTGACACGACCTCACCCGGGGCAAGATTCGACCTCCGGTAGGCAAAACCAAGCGACTCTGGCATCCGCCGCTCAATCCCTGTCGGTCCCACCACCTCAACCCAGGAAAGGCTCTCGGCAAGATCACCGCCGTACGCGTTCGCGTTCATCCGGACCGCCCCACCGACAGTCCCTGGGATGCTCACTCCGAACTCAAGGCCCGCCAGACCAGCAGCTGCAGCCTTCGCGGCGACGCTTGGGAGCCGTGCCCCTCCCCCACAGAGAATTGCCCCAGCAACAGCATCTACCTCAATTGAGGCGAGCTTCCCGTCAAGTTTCACCACCAGACCCTCAACCCCCTCGTCGGCAACGAGAAGGTTGGACCCGGAGCCAAGTACGTTGAGCGCTACACCTTTGTCCGCCGCCCAGGCAAGGGCTCCCTGCAGTTCATCAGGGGTCCCGCACCGACTGAAGAACTCAGCTGCCCCACCAGCCCGCACTGTCGTATAGGTGTCGAGTGGCTCGTTCTCAACAAGTCTTGCTGGACGGACGCTCACGAGACCAACCCTGCCCCGAGCGATGTGATGTCCCCTGCTCCCATCAAAAGGATGAGATCTCCCTCACGGCTCATTTCATCTATCGCAGCAGCGGTAGCGTGAAGATCACCCGAAGCACTCAGGATCGCCTGAGCTGACCCTGAATTGCCAGCTGAGACAATGAGCTCAGAGGTAACACCCGGAAAGTCCGTCCCAACCTCACGCGCTGGATAGATGTCCGCGACAAGCGCTGCATCAGCGGCCGCAAGAGCAGAGCCAAACTCAGCCGACAGCGCCTCCGTGCGTGAGAACAGATGTGGCTGGAATGCAACAAGTACGCGCTCGGCTCCGAATGATCTGGCAGCGGCAATGGTGGCTGCAACTTCAGTCGGGTGGTGGGCGTAGTCATCAAACACCTGTGCCCCAGCCCGCGACCTTCCGATGAACTCAAAGCGTCGGCTTGTCCCAGCAAAGTTTGCAATTCCGTCACAGAGACCGTGTTGGTCAGCCCCAGTCAGGGCTGCCGCCTCGAGAGCTCCTGACGCGTTGGTCGCGTTATGCAGTCCTGGGACCAGCAGGTTCACCAACTGCTCTCTCCAAGTGAAGCTCGCTCTGCCGTCCTTGCTGGATGCCTCAGCCGCACTGTAGGTATGTACGTCCGCCTCGGCTGGGGCCAGCGAGATCAGTTCGGGCTGATCCCAGACAACCGCGTGCCTTGCCTTGGAGAGAAACTGATTCAGGGTCGTTCGAAGATCGTCCAAAGAGGAGTAGGTCGCATGGTGGTCCAACTCGCAGTTCGTGACCACGGCAATGACGCAGTCAAGACCAAGGAGCGAACGGTCGGACTCATCAGCTTCAACGACTAGCCAAGGCGAAGTTCCCCACCCGGCCGATGCCTCACCTCCGGCCAGCGGGGCTCCGATCACCCAACCAGGGTCAACGCCAGCGCCTCGAAGAGCACTCACAACCATCGCTGACG
>JAPLCH010000141.1 GCA_026392325.1 Solirubrobacterales bacterium
GACGGTGCCAAGGCCGCGGCCAGCCGGTAACGGGGGAACTCATGAATCTGACAGCGCTAATTGCAACTGCACACGCAGCTCCGGCACAGAACCTGGATGTGGTCACGATGCTCGCGATCCTGGTCCTCTCGGCTTTCGTCGGCTTTGAGGTCATCTCAAAGGTTCCCAACACACTTCACACGCCGCTCATGTCGGGAACGAACGCGAGCATCGTGACCACATCCAGGTTCTGTGCCGGAGCTGCGTGTGCAGTTGCAATTAGCGCTGTCAGATTCATGAGTTCCCCCGTTACCGGCTGGCCGCGGCCTTGGCACCGTCGTTGACGATCTCTCCACCCTTGGTGATGCAGGCTCCCGAGATGATCTCGTCTTCAAAGTCGAGAGTCAGGTTGCCTTCCTCACTGGTCATAAGACCGAGCAGCGATTCGATGTTTTTCGCGTACAGCTGCGAAGCGTGCTCCGCCATCGTTGCGGGAAGGTTGAGAGGTGAAACGATTTTCACGCCGTGCTCAATGATCGTCTCGCCTGGCTTCGTGAGTTCACAGTTGCCTCCGGCCTCTCCAGCAAGGTCAACAACCACAGAGCCTGGCTTCATGGCTTCAACTGCGGCAGCCATCACAAGCTTCGGAGCAGGTCGTCCTGGAACGAGAGCTGTCGTGATCACAACATCAACCTTGCCAATGGCCTCTGTCAATAGTTCTTGCTGACGCGTGCGCTGCTCGTCGGTCAGCTCCTTGGCATAGCCGCCTTCACCCTCAAGGTCCCCGCCGAGATCAAATTCGAGGAACTTGGCGCCAAGTGACTCCACCTGTTCCTTCACGGCGGCACGAACGTCAAATGCTTGAACGACTGCCCCGAGGCGCCGTGCGGTCGCGATGGCTTGGAGCCCCGCGACACCTGCGCCGAGAACAAGAACGGTTGCCGGGCGAATGGTTCCTGCTGCGGTCATAAGCATTGGATAGAACCGTCCAAGCTCCTGAGCGCCGATCAGGGCCGCGCGGTAACCGGCGACGTTGCTCTGAGATGAAAGTGCGTCCATTGACTGCGCACGGCTGATCCGTGGAACTGACTCCATCGCGAACGCGGTCACGCCAGCAGAGGCGAGTGCGTTGACCCCTTCACCGTTTGTGAGCGGCTGAAGGAATCCGATGATCACAGAGTCACGCTTGAACCCGGCTACCTGCTCTGTCGAAGGAGGAGCGACGGAAACGATCACATCCGAATCGAGAAGATCTGCTCGACCGGCGACGATCTTCGCGCCGGCTTCCGTGAAGGATGAGTCCGGCAGCATTGCGCCCGCTCCTGCCCCGGCTTCAACGACAACCTCATGACCGGCCTTGGTCAGCTTGGCGACGACATCAGGGACAAGTGCCACGCGGAACTCGCCGGCGGCTGTTTCTTTTGGGAGTCCGATTCTCATTGGCGCGAAAAACTAGCGGTTGGCTCCACTGAAGGCGCGCACGAGGACACCCGCGACCCGTGCCGCAACGACTGCCGTTTGCAGCGAAGCCCGGTTTTCGCTTGAAATTACTGACTGTTTGACCAAAGGAGGGGCCTTGGGCGCCAGCTTCAAAGTCTTTCCTGAAACGTCACTCCGGCTCGACGATTTCAGTTTTGTTTTCAAAACCGGAGGAGTCCAGTTGAGGATCGGAAGCTGCCTCTCAGAGAGCGCCAAGACCGACTGCGCGCTGACCCAGACCGGTGTTTGCCTCGCGATGCTCGGCTGATAATCGAACCGACCAGAGCGTTCCTCGCAAGACCCAAGCCACCTCAGCGCACGGAGCCCGACGGCAGACGTGCCTGCGTTTGGATAGGCGTTGAGCCCCATCAGAGCAAGTGAAGTCGACTGCGCGTTTGGTGGCCCGCCGAAGGAGAATCCTCCTCCAACTGATTCAGCCGACTTGAGAAATCGCAAGGCAGAATTCACACGCTTGCCACGGGAGACCCCGGCTGCCCGGAAAGCCTGGATGACCAGCCCAGTGGTGTCAGGAGTTCCCCTCTGCCCGGCCCCCGATCGTGGCTCAGTCGCAAACCCACCATCTGAAAGTTGTTGTCTCCCAAGCCACGCGGAAGACCTGCGAACCAGAGCGTCTCCATTGCCTGCCCCAGCCGCCCGCATGGCAAGGACTGCAAACGCTGTCAGATCAACCGAGGCCTGTCCTGGCGTGTAATCGACTGCCCCCGAGCGCTTGACCTTGCTGCGGACCAACCCCACCAGATCTCGGCCTCCAAACTGGCGGGGATCCTGGCCGGCAGCTACGGCCGCCACCAGCAGCCTCTGCTCCAGTCCAACCTGATCCTCAGGCTCTGCGTCAAGTGCATGGGCGTCAGCCCAGAGCCGATCAACAACCGACTTTCCACCTGGCCGCCTGACCGCGCTGAGCTCTTTCCCTGCTGCGGCGAGCGCCATGGCAACTGAGACGGTTTCACGCGGGGATGAGCTGGCACCGGGGCCGGGAGTAACGGGAAAGCCCCCATCCGTGTTCTGCGCGGACATCAGCCAAGAGACTCCCCTTCCCTGAGCGCTTGCCTGGGACACGTGGGATTGGACGGGTGCCACGGCAGCGGACCCGACAATCACGGCCACCACGAAGGCAGGTATTGCAACAGCCTGAAGCGGAACGCCACGCGGCAGCCAGACCGGCTCAAGTTTCCTGGTGGCCCGCTGGACCGCTCCAATCAGCGCTGGACCAAAGGCGACCGCGAAAACTGCGTTTCCTGCAGCGTGAGCGATATTCCACGGGAGCGAGGTGATCGAGTAGGCGATCAATGTTGACTGTTTCGGACTCCCGCCGTAGAGCAGCCATTGAGACACATCCATGATCACGCCATATCCCAGTCCAGCAATGACACCGGCGGCTGCCAATTGCCAGCGGCCGATCCGCCCTGAAGTAACGCGGGCCAGGCCAGCACCAAAGAGTCCGACCAATCCCCAGGCAAGCATCTGCCATGGAGTCCACGGCCCTTGACCAAAGACCATGTTCGAGACGAGGGCAGTGATCGCCCCAACCGCGAATCCCGGTGAGGCCCCCAGCGCGAACCCAGCAATCAGGACGATGTCAGTGGTCGGCTTGACATTGGGAAGCGGAGCAAAGGCCAGCCTCCCAGCTACCGCAAGTGCAGCCAGCGCAGC
>JAPLCH010000239.1 GCA_026392325.1 Solirubrobacterales bacterium
ATTGGCTCATAGTCATCGTTCTCTGGCTGTAGACGAACCTTCTTGCCTTCTTTGAAGAACCGTTTGACCGTGGCTTCGGCGTCATCTCCGACGAGGGCGACAACAAGGTCTCCATCCCGTGCGGTCTTGTCCTCCTTGACGACGACCAGATCACCATCAAGGATTCCTGCGTTGATCATTGAGTCGCCCCTTACTCGGAGAACAAACTGTCCACTGTTGCCACCGGCCTGCGCTGGAACGTCGACATGGTCCTCAATCAGCTCCTCGGCAATGATCGGAGAGCCTGCTGCCACATGCCCCACAACAGGAAGACCTGGGCCGGAGACGAACCCTTTTACTCCACGAGTGGCCCGGTCGACAAGTTCCATCGCCCTTGGCTTCGTTGGGTCACGGCGGAGCAGCCCGAGCTTCTCAAGGTTTGCCAGATGCGCGTGCACTGTGGAGCTCGAGGTCAGACCAACGGCTTTGCCAATATCGCGAACAGTCGGCGGATAGCCGTTCTCACCTGTGAAGCCTCGGATGGCTTCCATGATCTCCTGCTGCCTGCGTGTAAGTTCGAACGGGGTCACTTGGGCTCCTGAAACTTTGTTGGGGCGAACGAGTGTTCGCATGAGCGTAACCTTCGCTGCGGATGGCTGCAACTCCTGCCGGGCAGCCTGCGTGCATACCCGGGAAGAGGCTGCTGGCTATAATCCGCGATCCAAGCGCCTGTGGCGGAATTGGTAGACGCGCAAGGTTAAGGACCTTGTGTCCGAAAGGACGTGGAGGTTCGATTCCTCTCGGGCGCATTGGATATGAAGCCTCGCCTCTGGCGGGGCTTCTTTATGTCCGCATGCGGGTGAGCATGCCCCGAGTTACGTCCGGGCTACAGCGTCAGGAAGCTTCGTGGTCGACGAACACCACAGCAGCGGGATTGTGAGTCGAGGGTCGGTCTCAGACCTTGAGCATGAGGATGGTGTTGAGGCCGAAAGCGACCGCAAAACCAACTGTCCAGCGGTTCAGGTTTCGCTCCACGAGCGAACCTCCGCCGAATGCTCCACCGCCGCTGCTGCCACCAAAGGCACCGGACAGACCAGCATCCTTGCCTGAGTGCATCAGGATCAGGATGATCAGGACGATTGAGAAGAAGACTTGAATTATTCCGAGGACAACGAACATGGGCTCTAGATTACAGCCCTTCCGTCTTTTTGACTCCAGCGGCATCAAGTTTCTTCAGAATGACCGAGGCTTCCACCCTCAGCTCAGCGTCAAGGTTCTGCCAGTCAGCCTCGCTCAGCTTGCCAGTGCGCCAGTCCAGTTCGGCGTCCCGCACCTCTCGAAGCTTCGCGTCACGGTCTGCTTCAAGCTCTGCCACATCGGCTGATGGAAGGTTGTCTTGCCCCTTGCGCTCTTCCATCGCCGATGCATAGATGGGAGCGATCAGGACCGTCACAACGGCCATCACGATGGCAAGAACAATTACGAGCGGGATCATGCGGGCCCAGAACCGCCGCGGATTGATGACGGAACGCGGAAGCGCCTTCTGACCGGCTCACCTGGAGGCCAGATGGCAATCAGGCCACCAAGTGCAACGACTATTCCCCCAGCCCAGATCCATGTGACAAGTGGGGAAACAACAATGCGAAAGGTTGCGGGTGGAGGGTTCCTCAGATAAGCCCTTGCGACAGCGCTGATTCCAACTGCGCGGGCAACCGGGGTGAGGTTGCCGAACTTCTTGTCAATGCTGTCTGCCAGCGGCATGATGCGTGATGTGTCTGGTTCGACAGCGGCCCAGAGGTCGCGGAGCGCTCCTGCGCGGAGCCCAACATCGGTTTCAGTCTCTCCTGCAAACGCATCGCCCACGGTCGCTGTGGCGTTCGCCGGGTACCAACTCTTTGATGTATCGAAGCTGCCGTCCGCCTTGCCGTTGTGCTTGACGGCAAGCTCGGCCCCAAGTGACACGTTTTCGCTTGTTACGGTCGCGGTTGGTCGCTCGTAGGTGATCGCGTAGCCGCGGGTGTTCACGGTCTGCCCCACCTTCAGTGGGACTTCTGTAATCCGTTGGAACGATGACGAAGCTGCGACGCCGCACAGCAAGAGTGCGAATCCGAAGTGGACGACATACCCGCCGTAGCGTCGGCGGTTGCGCTGGACTAGGTGAACAAGCGCAACGGGAGCGGATTCCGCGGCCATCGCCCTTCGGGCCTTGACTCCCCGAGCAAATTCCTGTGTGACGGTGCCTGCAACGAGCGCCGCAAGCGTAAACAGCAGAAGTGCTGCCCAGTCACCTCGAATGTCCGCATTGCTGAGCGCGAGGATCGCTCCTACGACCACTGCGAATGCAGCAGGTTTGGCTATCGAGCGGCCCAGCTCCTTCAATCCCGAGCGTCTCCACGCGACAAGGGGCCCAATTCCAGTCAATCCGACAAGGACCAGAGCCAATGGCCCTACATACTGGTCAAACCAGGGCGGTCCGACGCTTGACTTCGTTCCGGTGATCGCTTCGCTGATCAGAGGGAAGAAAGTTCCCCACATCACAACGAAGGCGAGGGCTACAAGGATCAGGTTCTGGGCAAGGAAGAAACTTTCGCGCGACAGCAAAGAGTCGAGATTGTGTTCCGTCTTGAGAAGTCCACGGCGGCTGATGACGAGACCTACCGAAACGACGAGTTCGATCACGATCAGGGCAACGAAGAGCCAGCGGAGGGTTGCTCCCGGCTCTACAAACGCGTGGATCGAGCTGAGGATTCCCGAGCGAACCAGGAATGTCCCGAGGATTGAGAGCACTCCTGCTCCCAGAACGAGTGAGACATTCCAGATTTTCAGCATGCCTCGCTTTTCCTGGATGGTCGCCGAGTGAAGGTACGCGGTGCCGAGGAGCCATGGGAGAAGCGCAGCGTTCTCAACTGCGTCCCAGGCCCAATACCCACCCCAACCAAGTTCGGTGTAGGACCAGCGGGCTCCGAGCAGAATCCCAAGCCCGAGCGCAAGCCAGGCACCAAGAGCGAAGCGCCTCGTGGCCAGCAGCCAGTCGGCTCCGACTCGCTTGGTTACAAGCGCGCCAATGGCAAAGGCAAAAGGAATCGAGAACAGCGTGTAGCCGGAGTAGAGCGCTGGTGGGTGGATCATCATGCTCGCGTGGCGGAGCAGCGGGTTGAGACCAGTGCCTTCGAGCGGCACCTGCGCAAGTGTGGTGAACGGATTTGCGAGGAACACGGTCATGCCTACAAAGAAGGCGGAGAGTGTGAAGAGAACCGCTGTCGCGACGGGCACAACCTCTGTCAGGCGTCCACGGATTGAACGCAGAGCGATGGTTGACCAGATCGTCAGGAGCATTGCCCAAAGGAGCAGGGAACCTTCTTGGGATGACCATGTGGCTGCAGCCTTGTAGAGGGTGGGCGTCGTCGTAGACGAGTGAGTGGCGACCACCTGGAATGAAAAGTCATCCCGCAGGAAGGCGATCTCCAGCACCACGAAGGCGCCAATCAGCAGGGTCATAAGGACGGGCATTGCTCGCCGTCCGGATAGCGCTATGTCACGTCGGCCGGTCTTGATTCCGGCGAGTGTCGCGGCAAGTCCCCAGACGGAGACGGCAAACGCGATGAACAGAAGTGCGCGACCAACAACCGCCATTGTGACTTAGGCCCCTGCCTTTGCCGCTTTGAACTTCGAGGGGCACTTGGTCTGGAGGGAGTCTTTCTCACCGACGTATGCTGCCCCGGTTGGGCCACGCTTTACGGTCACGATGATCTCGCGTCCGTCCCGGAAAGGGTCTGGAACCTGGCCGGTGTATGCAATCGGAACGCTTGCCGTCCCGACCCGATCGCGGACCTTGAAGTTCATTTGTCCTTCTCCGCGCTTGATTGATCCGGGCACAACCTTGCCGGTCAACTGGTAGGACCTGCCGACTTTCGAGCTTTTGATCAGCTGACTTGGGGTCTTGGCCTCACTGCCTGCGCTGAATGAGGTGTAGACAAGGACGGTCGCGAGTCCAAGCGCACACACAAGCGCCACGACAAGACGGATAGTTCGCTTCTTGGAGGGGTCCATCGCTAAGAATGGAGGGTACCCGACCTGAGGGGTTGAGTCCCTCACACCCGGCGCGGAAGGAGTCATGACCCCTTTGCCGAAACTTTAAGCATCGTGATGCGTTTTGATGGTATGGCCAATCTCTCAGGAATCCGGACAGCAGCCCACAGGCTGATCGATCCCCTTTCCGCTGCTGCCCCCATGGTTGAAGCAGCTGTGGTCGCACCAGTTGTTGCTCCTCTACCTGTACTTGGCAGAGTTGATGCCAAGCGCGCCCGTGACCATGACCACCCGGACGACAACGCGCTCTACACCTGCGGCTGTGGCATGACCTTCACCGCAGCCGTTGCGGCGGGAACACCCTGCCCGCACTGTGGTGACGGCCAGCCCTGGTAGCAGGCTCTAGG
>JAPLCH010000089.1 GCA_026392325.1 Solirubrobacterales bacterium
CCTAGCCGACATAGAGGACCAAGACTGAGACCCTCAGCCTCGGGGGCCGCGCCTAACGGGCTCACTGCCGCGCTCCTCAAACCGGGTGCATCTGCCCACTGGCATGCGCGGATATCGGGGCCAGTCCGGATCCGCCTGCGATACCGCGCAGAGTGAAAACTCCTGACCGCGACCGGAAACAATAAGCCTCTGATTGGCACACAGAGAACAGATGCCGTAAGCGCCAAGCTCGTCCATTTCCACAGTATTGCTCTCTCCGGGATCGTCGGGTTCGCAGAAGGCCACTATCGTGCCGACAAGAGCACATGAAGACTTTTATTCGACTACTCGGCTTCCTCCGGCCATACAGACGCGGCGTCCTCTGGTCGCTACTCCTCGCGCTCGGAGCGATGGCAATGACCGTCGTTATCCCACTCCTGACCGGCAAAGCCGTAAACGCCATTGCAGCAAATGACCACGGAAAGCAACTGCACCTTCTCGCCCTCGGAATCCTTGGGGCCGGAGTAATCCGCCTGATCCTCTCAGTAGGGCGGCGCCTGATCGCCGGGCGAGTCTCATTGGGAATTGAGTTTGACCTTAGGGACCGCCTCTATGGCCACCTTCAGAAACTTGAGCTGGGTTTCTTCGAGGGTCAGCAGACGGGGCAGCTGATGTCCAGGGCAACAGTTGACTTGCAGGCCGTCAGATTCTTCTTGGGATACGGCCTCGTATTTGTCGTCCAATCAGCACTCACAATCATTCTGTCGGCGATTGCGATGGGCATATTGCAGCCCAAGCTGGCCGCCATCGCCCTCTTACCAGTCCCGTTCGTGGTCTTGGTAGCTCGCGCCTATGGACGGCGCTCAAGACCGGCCATTCAGGAGGTTCAGCAAAGGATTGCTGAACTTACAGCCGAAGCAGAGGAAAACATCTCCGGAGTGCGGGTGGTAAAGGCCTTTGCCGCCGAAGAGCGCCAGCTTGAGCGGTTCCGACACGCCACGACACGGGTGTTTGAGCAGTCCCTCGTGGCGACCCGGCTCCAAGCTCTCTTCAACCCCCTGATCGCCTTCCTCCCAAGCATGGGCCTCGCGGCGATCCTGCTGATTGGTGGTCGCGATGTGATCTCCGGTTCGCTCACAGTCGGCGCTTTTGTAGCCTTCTACGCCTACCTGCTGATGCTCATTGGGCCAATGCGAACCCTTGGAATAATGCTCGGAATGGCCCAAAGGGCGACTGCATCTGGAGCTCGGATATTCGAGATCCTTGACCGCGAACCACTGCTCACCAGCCCCGATGGCGCCCCGGGACCCCCACCCGGTGGTGGCCGGATTGAGTTTGAAAACGTCACACTCCGCTACGCAGGATCAACTCGGCCAGCACTGGACCAGGTAAGCCTTGTGATTCCAGCCGGACGAACAGTCGCGATCGTTGGCCCGAGCGGATCTGGCAAGAGCACCCTTGCTGCACTGGTACCACGCCTCTACGACCCGGCAGAAGGGTCCATCCGTCTAGATGGCGCGGATGTAAAAACGCTGGACATTCCGCTGCTGCGACAGCAGGTAGCGATAGTTGGCGATGACCCATTCCTGTTCTCAGCCACGGTCCATTCGAACATCGCCTATGGACGACCCGACGCGACCCGAGAGGAAGTGGAGCTCGCAGCCGAGCAGGCCCAGGCCTCAGGGTTCATCAGCTCACTTCCGGACGGATACGACACGATGATTGGTGAGCGGGGACTTACCCTCTCAGGCGGCCAGAGACAGAGGATCGCGATTGCACGCGCGATCGTTGCTGACCCTCGCGTCCTGATTCTTGACGATGCAACCTCATCCGTGGATGCAAGCACCGAAAAGGAGATCAAGCTTGCGCTTGCCACTGTGATGCAAGGACGCACGACGCTGATCGTTGCCCACCGGCTCTCAACAATCGCGCTAGCCGACGAGATCGCCGTCCTTGACTCCGGCAAGTTGATCGACCACGGTTCCCATGAAGACCTTGTTGATCGCTCACCCCTGTATCGCCGGATAGTGGAGAAGGGACTTCCTGACACGGTCTTTCTCAATCGCAAGCCAGTTGAATCAGAGGTGACAGGCCTATGACCGCAGCTGCGCAAAAGCCAACCTTCGCTGCAGATGTCCGCCGCAGGTTCCGGGGAACTGGCGGGCGGGGGCGCAAGGTCCGTGGCCTGAGCCGTCTCCTGCAGCCATACAGAGGTCGCGTGGCGCTGATGTTCCTAACCCTTCTGGCGGCCACCGCCGCGTCCATCGCCCCAGCCCCATTGGCGAAGATGGCAATCGACCAGGGGATCAACAAGCACGACGTTTCGGCACTTGACACCACCGTTCTGCTGTTCGTGGCAAGCGCCGTGGTCTACCTCCTTGCAACAGCAGCCCAAACTTGGCTCACGGGCTGGGTTGGACAGCGAGCACTTGCCGACCTCAGGATGGAGCTCTTCCAACACCTCCAATCGCTCTCCATCAGCTTCTACTCAAAGAACAAGGCCGGAGTCATCATCTCCCGGCTGACAAATGATGTTGAGGCTCTTGACTCACTCGTGAGCGACGGCATTGTTGCCTTGTTCCAGGGCACCCTGACACTGTTCGGAACGGCCGCCGTGCTCCTCTACCTTGACCCTCAGCTCGCGTTGGCAACATTCGTTGTTGTTCCGATCCTCTTCCTTGGCGGAGTTCTCTACAGAATCGCCTCGGCGGACATCTACCGAAGGACCAGAGAACGGATCGCTGCTGTCACTTCCTATCTGCAGGAAACGCTCTCTGGAATTCGTGTGGTCCGGTCTTTCGGGCAGGAGCCGCGACACCTGAGTGAGTTCACGGCTTTGAACGAGGCGAACCGGGCCGAGAACATGAAGACGGTTCTCCTGAACGCCAGCTACTTCCCCGCGGTTGAGCTCCTCAGCGGCGCGGTCACCGCCGGCATCTTGCTCGTAGGCGGGGCAGCGGCAGTCTCCGGACGGATCACCGTGGGCGTCGTTTTCGCCTTCGTGGCAGCGCTGAACAACTTCTTTGACCCCATCCAGCAGCTCAGCCAGCTCTACACCACATATCAATCAGGCATGGCAGCCCTCGACAAGATCTTCGAGCTTCTGGACACAGAAGCGTAGATCATCGATCACCCGGGGGCAGCCGACCTCCCGAGGATCGAAGGCCGACTCGAATTCAAAGATCTTTCCTTCCGCTATGGAGATGAGACCACGCCCCTCGCGCTGGGAGACATCAACTTGGATGTCCCTGTAGGCGCAAGCGTCGCACTGGTCGGCGAGACGGGTGCGGGAAAGAGCACCCTTGCGAAGCTCGCGGCCCGCTTCCACGATCCCACCTCAGGGTCTGTCTGCATCGATGGCTTCGACCTACGTGACATCACTGCAAGGTCCCTTCGGTCACAGCTTGGGATCGTGCCTCAAGAACCGTTCCTTTTCAGCGGTACTCTCGCTGACAACATCGGCTTCGGCTTGCCTGGGGCCACAAGGGAACAGATCATCGAAGCAGGGACGCTTGTGGGCCTTGACACGGTCATCAACTCCTTTGACCTTGGCTGGGACGCCCCTGTTGGTGAGCGAGGAGTACAGCTCTCATCAGGCCAACGTCAACTTGTGGCATTTGCGAGGGCGCTGGTAGCTAACCCCCGAATTCTGATCCTCGATGAAGCGACCGCCAACGTTGATGTCCACAGCGAGGAACGAATAGAAGCCGCCTTGGAAACTCTCCTGATCGGCCGAACGGCAATCATCATCGCCCATCGACTCTCGACCATCAGAACCGCTGACCTCGTTGTTGTCCTTGAGCACGGAACGATCGTTGAACAGGGGCCCCACGATGAACTGCTTGAGTCAGGTGGCCGTTTCAGTGCCCTGCATCGTGACTGGATGGACCAGGCGGGCCCGTTGACACATCCGGGACCGGCTTAACTGCGCGACAGGGATTCGAACCCCAATTCCTCGGACCAGAACCGAGTGTCTTGCCGTTAGACGATCGCGCAAAGACCGAAGGCGGATACTAGCGAGCCTCAGGCTTTGGGCCAGCCCTCAGGAAGTTCAAATTCGACCTCACCGCAGCCGACCACGTAGTCACCGCTGGCACTTGCCCCAATTTCCAATGGCTCAGACTCCCCTTTGGTTCGGAACTCTGCGGATGCGAGGGCATCTGTGCCGAAATAGGAAGCCAAGGTCTTGAGTGTCTTGGCCAAGTCTTCCATCGCGCCGATGGCACCGATGATCTTCCCTTCGTCAACATCCGTTTCAAATTCAGGGAACGCGTGCAAGTGCATGGGACCAAGAACCTTCCCTCCCAATCCGTCCAAGGCAGGAACGCTTCGCAGCTCCTCCCCCTCCGCGACCGTCAGAACACCCTCAAGAGGGTCGTAGCGCACGATCGCCGGCGAGACGTCGTCTCCTTGTGGAATCAATACACCGACGGCAAGAGCGCCTGTGCCATCTGCGTAGGCCATAAGTGTCGCGGCACAGTCAGCAAGGCTGGGCAATGGCACGGGAGCTTCCTCAGACGACATGGGATGGGTTCTCAGGCTTCTAGGAGCCGGACTGGGCTTGCGTACCGCTAAAGACGGCGGCTACCTCGGTCTCGAGGCCTGGAGCGAGAACAACCAGTACTTCGTCGCCAGCGTTGATCAAGGTGTCTGCCCGGGGAACAAAGCCCCCCTCAGGGCGGAGCACACTGATGATCAGGCTCCCATCGGGAAGGGGAATGTCCGCGACAATCTTTCCTGCCGCAACGGTGCCCTCAAG